>MIBM01000333.1:5639-8656 GCA_001830645.1 Spirochaetes bacterium RIFOXYC1_FULL_54_7 | reverse complement strand
ACCTTCTCTGCAAAGGGACTGTCCCCCTGCACTCAAAAATATTGACAAATACCGTATTTAGTTTATTATATTGTACATTATGGGTAAGAAAAAAGCTATGTTACTGCCATCGACCCAGCGGGTACTTGATGAGTTCGGCGACAGGCTGAAGCTTGCTCGCCTGAGACGGAATCTGTCGGTGGAATTGGTGGCTCAGCGGGCAGGAATAAGCAGGGCCACCCTCTGGGCTGCGGAGAAGGGCTCGCCATCGGTGGCGCTGGGCATTTATGCCCAGGTGCTTTTTGTCCTCGGGCTAGAGAAAGACCTCCTCAAGGTAGCCGCGGATGATGAACTTGGCCGCAAACTGCAGGATGCCAGCCTCCCTGTCCGTTCGCGGGCTCCAAAGAAGAAGGTTCCCCGTGAGGAATGACGAGGAGGTCATTCTCGTTTTTGCTGACTGGGCAGGCCTGGATGGACCGCAACTGATTGGAACCTTGTCTGCCTCATCCCAACGCGGCAAGGAGCTGTTCTCGTTCGAATACGACCAAGCATGGATGGAATCGGAAGTGTGCAGAACCCTTGATCCCGATCTGCGATGGTACCGCGGGCGGCAATTCCCTGCATCCGACCGGCTCCTGTTCGGAACCTTCATGGACTCCGCACCGGATCGCTGGGGGCGGCTCCTGATGCGGCGCCGGGAGGCGGTTCTTGCTCGGCGGGAAGGACGCAAGGAACAGCTGCTCAAGGAATCCGACTATCTTCTGGGTGTACATGATGCCGGCCGGATGGGTGGCCTGCGTTTCAAAACCAGTGCTGACGGACCTTTCCTGACTGCCGGCGAGCAGTTGGCCATTCCTCCCTGGAAGAGGCTGCGTGAACTTGAGGCTGCAGCACGACGTTTTGAACTGAACGCTGCAGAGCCGGATGACAGCCCAAGCGACGCCGGGAGCTGGCTTGAGTTGCTGTTTGCCCCAGGCTCGTCCCTTGGCGGCGCACGGCCCAAGGCAACAATATTGGATCAGGACGGTTCGCTCTGGATAGCCAAGTTCCCTTCTCCCCGGGATACCATCGATGTGGGAGCCTGGGAGATGGTGCTGCATGAGCTGGCCACCCAGCTTGGCCTGGATGTGCCCGAGTCCCGGCTGGAACGGTTCTCCGATTATGGAGCCACCTTTCTGGCCAGACGCTTCGATAGAACCGCGGATCAGACCAGAGTCCATTTTGCGTCGGCCATGACCATGCTGGGCAAGCTTGACGGGGCTTCCTATTCCGATGGCAGCAGCTACCTTGAGCTGGTCGAATGGCTAAGGAGGACCGGTACCAGACCCAAAGCCGATCTTGCGGAGTTATGGAAGCGGATGGCCTTCAGTATCGCTGTCTCGAACACCGATGACCACCTGCGAAACCACGGCTTTCTGTTTAAAAATGCCGGCTGGGGCCTGGCCCCGCTGTATGACATCAATCCCGACCCCTATGGAAATGGGCTGAGCCTGAATATAAGCGAGACAGACAACTCCCTCGATTTCATGCTGGCCCTGCAACAAGCCCCGTTTTTCATGCTTGCCCGGGAGGAAGCCACATTGTTCCTGGCCAGACTGGATGAAGCCCTGCAGGACTGGGAAAGCCTGGCTGAACGCCATGGGATACCAAGGCATGAGATCAGGCAGATGGGCAGGGCTTTCAGGCGGCCGTAGGGGACTGTCCCCCAGTTACCAGCAGGCCGGCAGATGCACGGTCTTACACAGCCGACGCTTACATCCACCTGATTACAGCAAAGCGGTCAAAAACCTGCCGATATTTCGGGTCTTCCTGGAGAAGGCCACGCCGACCAGGGTGATGCGCCGGCCATCGTCCAGGAAGGGCTCGGCATAGCGTTTGTCCCGGATCTGGGCCAAAGCCTGGGCGGCGCTGCCGTTCAGCTTGAACTCGAAGATGAAGATATCAGTGGCGGTTTTTATCACCGCGTCGATACGCCCGATGTTGGTGCTCACCTCCACATCGATCACCGCGCCCAGGAGCTTGAAGACCGTAAAGAAAATGGTCTGGTAATATTTCTCGTGGTCCACGCCGATGGTGTTGGGTACCTTGGCAAAGAACAGGCGCAGGGTCTCCAGCATGTCTGCCAGGCGGCTTTCCTGCAGGGCGGCCACCAGGCGCTGCAGGGCCGGGCTGAGGTCCTCGGACGACAGGGCCGAGAAATCCAGGGCCAGCCAGTGGCTGAAGGACTGCTCGATCTCCCGGTTGGGATACCCCAGGTGGTAGATGGTATCGCCACCAAGCTGCTCGGTGGACTTGATGGTCAGGTACCCGGTCTGCACCAGCAGCGCCAGTGGCTCCAGCCTGGCCGGATCATAGCTGGAGAAGGTGATCTCCTGGGCCTTCAGCTCCCCCAGATTGAGCGGACGCTGCTTCAGCAGCTGTACCAGGAAGCCGGGTGTGCCGGTCTCGAACCACCAGTTCTTGAAGGCCTGTTCCTGGAAGCACTTCATGACCGAGACCGGGTTGTACACAGACTCGGCGTTCTCTTTGAAACGGTAGCCATTGTACCAAAGCTGCAGCTCGTCCAGGGTCTGCGCGACCGTGCAGCCGCTGGTTGTGGCCAGCTCATCGATATAGTCGGCAAAATTGCCTTCCAGCTCGGCCTGGGTGTAGCCCAGCAGGGTGGCGGCCCAGGCGCTCATGGTCAGGTCGGTCAGGTTGTTCAAGTCCGAGAAGATCGACACCTTGGAGAACCTGCTGACCCCGGTGATCAGGGCAAAACGCTGCAGGGGCTCTGTCTTCTTGACCACCGAGTAGAACTTCTTGAGCATCTCCTGTATGGCTGCCGCCGATGGCTTGCCCAGATGTCCCAGAAGTGGCTTGTCATACTCGTCGATCAGTATGACCACCCGGCCCGGCCCGCCATCACCGGTTTGACGGCTGGCCAGAGAGAGTATCAAATCCTCAAAGGCCTGGATTGCCCTGGACGACACGATAGTACACTGGTGGATATCGGCGTTCTGTTGGACAGCCCGCAATAGGTTTTCTTCCAGCTCTTC
>MIBM01000333.1:5378-5520 GCA_001830645.1 Spirochaetes bacterium RIFOXYC1_FULL_54_7 | reverse complement strand
TGTACTCCCGGATAAGCTGGTAAATCCCCGGCGTCTTGTCCACGTACAGGTAGCCGCCGGCCATCAGTTCACTGAAGGTATAGATGCTGGTAGACAAGGGCTGCATGTGCCAACTATAGGCCCCCGGGTCGAGTGTTGCAAG
>MIBM01000333.1:2051-5328 GCA_001830645.1 Spirochaetes bacterium RIFOXYC1_FULL_54_7 | reverse complement strand
TGAACATACTATCCCTCGACGGTGTGGCCAAGACGCTTATTGGCACGCCGTTGTTCAAAGACGTTTCACTTGGCATAGAAGAAGGCGAGCGCATAGGCCTGGTGGGCCGCAACGGCACCGGCAAGTCCACCTTCCTGCGGGTCCTTTCCGGTGTTTTGGAGATTGATGATGGCACTTTGGCCCGCAAGCGCGGCCTGGCCGTGTCCGTGCTGCCCCAGAACCCCATCGCCGCCCCCGGAATGAGCCTGCGGGACTTCCTGCTGGAAGGCGAATCCCCCCTGGCCGCCCTGGTGCGCCAGTACGAGGACGCCGTGCATGGCCGTAGCCATGTAGACGCCCGCAGGATGGGTATCCTCAACCACCGCATGGAAGAGGAAGGCGGCTTCAATCTGGAGCGTCGCTATGCCTCCCTGTGCACGGAGTTCGGCCTGCCGGACGTGGATACCCCCATGGACGGCATGTCAGGCGGCATGATCAAGAAAGCTGCCGTGGCCCGCTGCCTGGCAGTGGGTGCCGATCTGGTGCTGCTTGACGAACCTACCAACCATCTGGACCTTGACGCCATCGAACTGCTGGAGAAGAAACTCCTGTCATCGACCTTCGCCTTCCTGCTGGTGACCCATGACCGGGCCTTTCTGGACGCGGTCTGCAGGCGCATCCTTGAGGTGGACCGCTCGGCCATCTATTCCTACCCGGGTAACTATTCCACTTTCCTGGAGATGCGCCGGGAGCGCTGGGCTTCCCTGGAGAAGGCAGATAGCCGGCGGGAGACCATACTCAAGATAGAGATGAAGTGGCTCATGCGGGGCGCCAGGGCCCGGGCCACCAAGAGCGAGCGCCGCAAGGATATGATAAAGGATATGCAGAACGCGGCTCTTGAGCGTCCGGTTGGCATGGGCACCTTCAGCTCGGCCTCCCGCAGGCTGGGACGCAAGATACTGGAGCTCAAGGGGGTGGCCAAGGATTACGATGGCCGCCGGGTGCTGCAGCCCTTCTCCTACGAGTTCGGCAAGGGCGACCGCATCGGGGTTGTGGGGCCCAACGGTTCCGGCAAGACTACTCTGCTAGCCATCATGGCGGCGGGCATCACCCCCAGCGAGGGAAAAGTGGTGCGGGGCGACAACACCGTGGTCTCCTACTACGGCCAGAGTGCGGACGGGCTGCCCCAGGCCATGCGCATGATCGATTTCATCCGCTCCAAGTCCGAGCTGGTTACCCTTGGGGGCGGTCTGGTGCTGGAACCCGAGCGCCTGCTGGAGCGCTTTCTTTTCGACCGTGACATGCATGACCAGCGCCTCTCCACTCTCTCAGGCGGCGAACTTCGCCGCCTCCAGCTGGTGTCGGTGCTGGCCGAGGGCCCCAACCTGCTCATCCTGGACGAGCCCACCAACGACCTGGACATAGACACCATCGAGCTGCTTGAAAATTACATCGAGGACTTCGAAGGCTGCGTGATAACCGTATCCCACGACCGTGCCTTTCTTGACGGCATCACGGCCACCACCATAGCTCTGGATGCCGGTGGACAGGCAAAACTGTATCCCGGGCCTTACGGTGAATACCGCGAGGCCCTGCACGAGATGGCCGAGGCGGACGCTCTCAAGGCCAAGGCCGACGAGGCTGCCCGGCATGCTGCGGCTCAAGGTGTTGGCTCCCCTGCTGGTGATGACACAGCCACCGGGACTGGATTCCCGGGTGGATCCAGCCGGGCCAAGTCGCGCAAGGCCAGCTGGGCCGAGAAAAAGGAATACGAGGGCATTCTGGATCAGATAGCAGCCCTTGAAGATGAAAAAGTTCGCCTGGAGACCCTGTTCGCCTCCGGGGCCAGCCCGGGGGACATGGAAAGTGCAGGCCGACGCTATGCCGAACTGGAAGGTTTGATAGAGTCCCGCACGGCCCGCTGGGAAGAGCTGGCAGCCCTTATCGAAGCCTGAGCCGTCGCCCTTGGGTATCGACCCGAATGAAAGGTTATTATGGACAACGCCGCCGCCGCCAGGCTTGAAGCCCTGGAAATCAAGTTTGCCTACCAGGATCAGGCCCTAAGCGAGCTGAGTGGCCTGGTCTATGAGTACGGTAAGCGTCTGGATTCCCTTGAAGAGAAGATCCAGTCCACTCTGGCCAGGCTGGCCGAGATGGGCAACGAGAAGCAGCCCGGCAACGTGGACATGGCGGCCCAGGAGCGGCCGCCGCATTATTGAGTCGGCTTGACATACAAGTGGTAATGACTGATTCTTCGTAGATGGATGTCAAAGAGAAAATAAGTTACTGGGATTCTCTTGCAACCTATGATCTTGAGACAGCTGATGTAATGCTCGCGGGCCACAGGTTTTTGTATGTTGGGTTCATGTGCCATCAAAGCCTGGGAAAAGCATTGAAGGCATAGTTGCAGAGACAAAGAGGTGTATTGCATGGTTGCAGATGCTATATGCACAATAGCAGAACGTTATACCGAGAAGGTCAAGGCTATCCTGGAGCCCAAACTACTGATCATTTTCGGTTCTCATGCCAGGGGAAATGCGACTGATGCCAGTGATATCGATATAGCAGTTGTAGTTGATAGGGTAGATGGTGATTTTTTAGCTGCCGAAGTTGCGCTCTTCAAGGCACGACGTGGAATTGATGATAGAATCGAACCTGTTTTGATGGAATATGATTCAGACCCGAGTGGTTTTCTAGCCAGCATTTTGCGAGATGGCCAGGTAGTGTATTCAAGTCTCTGAATTCCATATACGACCTGGAAATTTGATGATCTGTCAGTAGGGTTGTAGTCTGTGATGATGACCCGGTCCTTGGTTTCTGCATTGAACCGGGTCGATCGAAAAAATCGATATTCATCAGTCTGTCGAAAACCTGAAATGAAATATCCTACAACGTAAAATCCAGCCCCTTCACCAGTATCCCCGGTACCAGGCTGCCGCCGACCATCCTCTGATCGTAGGTAAGATTCTCCACTACCAGGTGCCGTTCCTTTGTTATCCGCTCCAGATTGCTGCCGAACAGCTCGTACAGGGATTCGTCCCAGCGCATGTCCTTTATGGGGCCGACTATCCTGCCGTCTTCCACCCACAGGCAGGCAAAACGGGTCATGCCCGTTACCCTGGCGGTGGCCGGATCGCTCCAGTTCAGGTAGTGGAAGTTGGATATGTAGACGCCGGTGCCCAGGGCGGCCAGCGCGTCTGCCTCGGGCAGGTCACCGGCATCTATGGTGATTGACCGGGCTTCTTCGCTCTCGGGGGCATTGTTAGATGCTATTTCGTACTGCTTGGCCGTCCGCGAG
>MIBM01000333.1:0-2043 GCA_001830645.1 Spirochaetes bacterium RIFOXYC1_FULL_54_7 | reverse complement strand
GGTGTTGGCCAGCTTGCCGCCGTCTATCAGGCGCAGGCTCTGGGGCGCAAGCTCGCCGTCCTCGTTGAAGGCCGGCTCCACTCCCAGGCCAAAGTCCTGGCTTACCTCGAAGATCGGGGAGAAGCTGTCCCGGCCTTCGCGCAGGGCCAGGTAGGCGCTGTCTCCCTGCCGTATGCCCCGCTCGCCCAGACCATCCCAGGAAAAGAAGGGTATGAACTCCATCATGGCGTCGGCGCTGATGAAGGCCCGGTACTTCCCTGGCTGGAGTGCCTTTTCAGGCTTGCCCAGGTTTTCAAGGGATCTGCGGGTCTCTGCCAGCCTGGCAGCATAGGCCAGGTCATTCCAGTCCCTGCCGGCAAAGGTCGACTTGACCGCCTTGCCGCTCTGTAGCCAGGCCGAGTAGTCAACCAGGAAGGTCTGGGTAGAGAACCAGTGCCTGGCCCCGGCGGAATTGGCCGAGCCCCGGCACATAAGCCCCTGGGAATAGATACCGGTAAAGTCCATGCCCGCTGCCGGCTTGAGTATCCTGGCTGGAATGTCGGCTTTGGGTATCAGGATGCCTGGGTAGTGCACTTCAGAGCGGTCTGCCGCCTCGGGTACGGCTTGGTAAGGGTCGTCAGGCAGGAGGGGCAGGGTAGCCCTGGCCTGCCCAAGAGCCAGGGCCAGGCTTTCTTCATCTTTGGTTATGTCTCCGCTCAGACCCAATTGAAAGCTGTAGCTTTTTAAGCCCTTCCACAGCTTTACTCCGATGCTGGTTTGCGTCACCGTTCCTGATTGCCTGACTTTTGCGTTGTTGAAGCGCATAAAGGCTGATTCCTCGGCGGCATAGCTGAGGGCGGCCTGTTCGCCCTTACCCTTTCCGTCTTTGACCAGTTCGCCGAGTACAAAGGCCGATACGGCCTCGAAATGCTGCTTGAAGTCGTTGTTCATTTTCCGCCTCCGAAAACTTCAACGTCCGCAAAGGCGCAGACCGGGCTGGCGTGCCCCACGAAGATCACCTGGTTGGGTTCGCCCTTGCCGCAGTTCGGGGTCCCGAAGTACTCGAAGGTGTCAGGACTTCCTACCGCTACCAGGTTGCGCCAGAAATTGCTGGAGATACCCCTGTAATTGGGATCCCTTACGGTTTTGGTCAGCTTGCCATTCTCTATCAAGGTGCCGTATTCGCAGCCGAACTGGAATTTGTTGCGGTAGTCGTCTATGGACCACGAGCGGTTGGCCTGCATGAATACGCCTTTTTCTATGCCCGCAATCATGTCCTTGAAGCTGGTCGTACCGGGCTCGACATTCAGGTTGGCCATACGGTCCATGGGCGGGCGGTTCCAGCTGGTGGCCCGCTGGTTGGCAACGCCGGGAACTCTGGAGCGGATCTGGCTCTCCAGGCTGCCAAGGCCGCGTACCAGTATCCCCTTGTCTATCAGTAGTTCCTTCCGGGCTACCGCGCCTACTTCGTCGGTGGCGTAAGCTGCCAATTCACCGGGAACGGTAGGGTCAAAGCTGACGTTCATCAGATCCGAGCCGTAGCGGAAGCTGCCGAAGTCTTCAAGTTTTACAAAGCTGGAGCCCGCATAGTTGCGTTCGTCCCCCAGTATGCGGTCAAGCTCAAGGGGGTGACCGATGCTCTCATGTATCTGAAGCATCATCTGGTCCGGGGCCAGCACCAGGGTGCGGCGGTCGGAGGGGCAGGGTTCTGCGGACAGCAGTTCCACAGCCTCCTGGCCAACCCGTGCCGCTTTTCCGAGCAGTCCGGGTAGGTCCAGAAGTTCCCAGCCGCCCTGGCGGGTCAGGCCCCGGGGGCCGTTTGCAGTACGTCGCTGTACCACATCGCCATCCCTGGCCACCGCCTGCAGGGTGGTGCCTATATAATGCAGGCTCTGTTCAATGTCAGCACCGGTAGTTGAAACCAGTTCATAGTCGTAGCGCCCCGATTCGACCATGGCCAGGGTCTGTATGACCTTGTCATTGGCCTTCAGGGCCGTGCAGGCATCGAAAAGGAAGGCGAAAATGTCATTCGGAGCCACTGGTGCCTTGCATAACCGGGGGCTG
>MIBM01000332.1 GCA_001830645.1 Spirochaetes bacterium RIFOXYC1_FULL_54_7 | reverse complement strand
TCGGAAGAATCCAGGCTTTCGGCGAATCGGTGTATCCATTCCGCAACCAGACCAGGCCAAACAGCGCGCCGCCGACCAATAGTGACAAAGTATGCAACCACACGAAAGTGTTTCCCGGAGCGACACATGCGTGAAAACCGTCAAGAATGCCCATTCCAATCAAGCCGCTGGCGGCACACACGTAAAGGCCCGACTCATGCCGACGATCGGTTTCCTTGCGAATCAATAGCAATATAATGGCGACCGCCAGGGATGCGTACATTCCCAAAGTCTCGGTCAGCGAGTGCAGCGATATCCAGTTCCATATAGCCAGGGGGAAAAGAGCCTTTAAAAGAAGGCTGCCTCCGATCGTCAGTACAGCGACACCAAAGACGTCGCTGACCAAGGTTCTCGCTTTTGACAATCCGTTCCATGTCGCCATGCCCTCGTCTGGTCGTGATTCTGTCGCCATCATTATCCTCCTGCCAACATGGCTCGAACCGATTCCGCGAGCCGGCCACGGCTCATGCCATCGGCCTCCGGTACGATCTCGTCCCCGCCGCCGGCCGAAAGGAGCTTGAGAGCCAAGGTAAGATGGCGCCGAGACTCCTTCTTCCTGCCGAGCCGTCTGTACAGGCCGCCGAGGGCATGATGGGCAAGCACGAAATCCTGATCGAGGTAGAGAACCTTGCCGAGAGCGGCTTTCGCTTCTTCCGGACGCCCGAGCTCATCGCATATCATCGCGTACAGGAAACG
>MIBM01000331.1:630-782 GCA_001830645.1 Spirochaetes bacterium RIFOXYC1_FULL_54_7 | reverse complement strand
TGCCGCCCTACATGGAAAACGCACAATCGGTGTCCATCGGGAACTCGGACCTTTCCGTAGTCACCACCACCGCTCTTTCCAACCTGATGGTGGCCGCATCGGACATGCCAAACGCTATCGTCGTGCTCTCCGACTTGGGCGGCGGTAGTTAC
>MIBM01000331.1:280-526 GCA_001830645.1 Spirochaetes bacterium RIFOXYC1_FULL_54_7 | reverse complement strand
CTTCCACATCCTTCGCTGTCGACTCTTTGAATCCTTACCGAACGAATCGATCCGGAAGGCAGTCGCTGACAGGTATCGTATCAGCCATGCGGAAGCCGTCAAAATGGGACTGACATCGAGTTCTTCCGATGGCCTGTACCAGAATGTACTCGACGCCTATCCCTTCCACCCGGCATGGCGCGAGCTTCTTGGCCGTTTCAAGGAAAACGAGGGATTCCAGCAGACACGTGGCGTCATCCGTCTCAT
>MIBM01000331.1:0-147 GCA_001830645.1 Spirochaetes bacterium RIFOXYC1_FULL_54_7 | reverse complement strand
GCGGTAGCCCATGACATCAGCCATGAAGGCACTGCCGAGGCGGAAATCCTCGACAAGAAGAATGGTACGAGCGATGCCACCGAAGCAGCCAAGCTGCTCCTCCTCGCGTCCCTGTCCGCTACCGCAGGCGCTGTAAACGGACTCAGG
>MIBM01000330.1 GCA_001830645.1 Spirochaetes bacterium RIFOXYC1_FULL_54_7 | reverse complement strand
ATCACCGATGCACAAGGCAGCACTGCCCGGGGTTCCAGCCCCAGTTCTGCGGCCATCTTGATATGTTGCCTGGCAATGTCGCATTCGGTTATCTGGGTTGCCAACCGGGCAATGCTTACACCATGCTCCACCGCCATGGCAAGTTCGTGCCTTGTTCCTATGCCGGGAATGATGATTATAGCAAGTTTGGTTTTTGTTACCACGGCCGAGACGGCCTTGATATATTCCAGGTCTGTTGCCGCTGCAAAGCCGTACTGCACGGAGGAACCACCAAGCCCATTGCCATGACCAAATTCGATGCTGTCAGCACCGATGCCGTCTATGCCGGCAGCCAGGGTAGCCATCTGCTGTGGTGTCAGCTGGTGACTGACCACGTGCATGCCATCGCGCAGGGTCACGTCCAGTATTTTTATCGCCCGGCTCATGAGACCACCTCCTGGATGGCAGGATGACCCGATTGCAACCCCATGCGGTATGCAGCTATTTTCTCGCCCACCGCCAGGGCAGCACAGGTTTCGATATCCAGATTGCCGCTGTAGACAGGCAGGAAGTCGCCCGAGCCCTCGACCTCCACCATCACAATGACCTTTTTGCCGTCGTAGGACGGAGGTATCTTCAGCCGGTAACCAGGGACAAAATCCTGGACATCCTTGACCATCTGCAACACCGATGCCGTTATCTTATCCTCGATATCCTTGTCGATTTCATCAACCAGCGCATAGATGGTATTGTTCATGATCATTGGCGGCTCGGATGGATTCAGGAGGATGATGGCCTTGCCCTTTCTTGCCCCGCCGATTTGCACTACGCCCTTGGCCGTAGTCTGGGTAAACTCGTCAATACTCTGGCGGGTGCCCTGGCCAGCGCTTTTGCTGGCGATGGTAGCCACAATTTCGGCATACGAAGTCGGCACCACCCGGCTGATCGCATGCACGATAGGAATGGTGGCCTGGCCTCCGCAGGTGATCAGGTTGAGGTTCGGCTTGTCGATATGCTCATCCAGGTTGACAACGGGCATCACATAAGGTCCCACGGCAGCCGGTGTCAGGTCCACAGCAATCTTCCCGGCTTTTTCAAGCAGAGGTGCATGGATCATGTGCTCCCTGGCCAGGGTGGCGTCGAAGACGATCAGTATGTCATCCCTGTCCAGTACGGATTCCACCCCTTTGGTGGAGGTTTCAACACCCAGCTCCCGGGCTATGCGCAAGCCATCGGAACCTTCGCGCCTGCCTATCATCAGTCGCAGTTCCATGTTCCTGCTGCGCTTCAGGATCTTGTACATCAGGTCAGTACCGATATTGCCCGGGCCTATGATTGCCACTCCAATTCTGTTTTCAGCCATGTGCTTTGATCCTCTGTATCTTGCAGCGTGACAATACCGGTGTCATGTCCGGATCGTCGAACCAATACCACTGCCTGCCAATCACCTCCAGCGGACGCTCATCTGTAGTTTCCGTCTGGATCCATTCGAAATCGGTGGAATGCTGCCTGGTGGCATAATGGATGTGATGGACCGGCTTCCCCGCATCCAGGTACCAGGACTCCCAAGGTAGCTTGGTAATGCTTTCCTCTGGTGGTATGGAGTACATGACCATACCGACACGATGATGTGAAATCAGGTACCAGGTAAATTCCATATAGCTATCCTGATCCGGTTCAGAAACCTGCGCAGGAGTTCCTTCTGGAAAACCGAGTGTGCGGAAAGCCAGAATAATATCAGCTGGTTTATTGGCAACCTTTGTCATTGCTCAGTCTCCTCGATCATTTCATAAAAAATGTCGGAACGAATGTCGATAGAGGTGGAAATAGTGCTATCATGATCGTAATTACCAGCATGCCCAGGGCAAAAACCCAGATGGTATGTTTGACGTTCTTGAGTGGGATGTTGGTAACACCACACGTTACAAACAATAGTAGCCCAACCGGTGGTGTTATTGCACCGATCGACATACACAACAAGAACACCATGGCAAACTGGATTGGGTCATAGCCAAGTAATACAATGATGGGAGCTAGAACGGGAACAAGGATAGTCATGGCAGCCAAACCTTCAATAAACAGGCCAACAATGAGAAGTATGGCAATGATGATGAATACGATGACATGGGCGTTGCTTGATATACCTGTCAGGAAATCAGTCAACATAACCGGAAACTGGTTGACGGCCAATATCCAACCAAGCACGGATGAGGCGGCAATTATTATCAAGATAATCGCGGTGTTTTTCCCGGTCTTGATGAGGACCTGCCGGAGCTTTTCCAGGCTGAGTTCGCCATAAAACAGTCCGACTATCAGTGAGTATAGAACCGCAACCCCGCCAGCCTCCGTGGCCGTGAAGATGCCACCAACAATACCGATGAGTATAACCAATGGTGCTGCAAGCGCAGGTAGTACAGAAACAAGATTTTTACTTATCTCTTTCAATGTCCTCCGCCGGCCACTTGGATATCCACGCTTGATGGCATAAATATAGCTGACAACCATCATGGATAGTCCAAACAATATGCCCGGAATGATGCCGGCTAAAAACAGCCTGCCAATTGAGAGACCGGTGATGGAACTGTAGATAATCAAAGGAATGCTCGGAGGTATAATGGGTCCAATTGTGGATGATGCAGCAGTAACTGAGACAGCGATGTCTTCGTCATAACCCTGCTCAAGCATGGCGGGAACCATAACCGAACTGACTGCAGCAGCATCAGCGGTTGAAGATCCGGATACCCCGGCGAACACCATGCTGATGACAATATTCACATGACACATACCACCCTTGATATGGCCAACCAATGAATCTGCAAAAACAATAATCCTGCGCGTGATTCCTCCAATATTCATCACTTCTCCCGCTAGCAAAAAAAGCGGGACAGCCAGCAAGGAGTAGGAATCAAGTGAAAACAGTAGCCTTTGTGGTATCACGAAAAGAAAAGACGGACTACTGATGGTCAAAACGCTCAACGAACTGAGGATCATGGCGAAGACGATTGGCAGGCCAATTACCATCAATAAGAGGAACTGGATTAGTAATAATACGAGCATGGCCTACTTCTCCCCTTGATTACGGTCCATAATCACATCCGCCATCTGGCCAGCAATGAAAATCAGCCAAGTGGCCGCACTGATAGGCAATGCGGCAAAAACGAATACGTTGGACATGCCAACTGCAGGTGATGTTGTACCTCTGGCTTTCAGTGCGTACATTGTACCAACGATGAGCAGGAAAAATGCGGCCACGGCAATCAATATATATTTGAAAAGTATGGCTATTTTTCTTGATCGACGGGGCAGCAAACAGACCAAAGAATCAAACCCAAGATGCCCCTGATGATTCAACCCTAGTCCAGTTCCAAGCAGGACTATCCAAATCAGGCAATAACGTGTCACTTCTTCGGACCATGACAGGGGATTACTGATGACATACCTGAAAAAAACCTGCACAATCGTCAATGTAACCAGTACTAGTACCAACACCATGATAAGGTTTTCAGCCAACAGTTGCGTCCAATGGATCAGTCTTTTCATACTCAAGATGGTTCTCCCTAACGTGGAGGGACTACTGCCCCTCCACGATTTCAGCTGCTGAGGTTTCTAGCGCAGCGAGTTGATCATCGTTATGAGCAACTCGGATTCTGGCACCTTGCGTGCAAATTCCGCCCAGACCTGCTCACAAGATTTGATTAAAGGAGCCCTGTCAATTTTTATGAAGGTTATACCCTTCTGCTCCAGTTCGGTGTAGGCTGCTTTGTTCGCATCTATCTGCGCCTGGTTCTGCCACCGGGCCACTTCTGCCAGACTATCTGTTATTATCTTTTTATGCTCATTCGAAAGACCTTGGTAGAAGACTTCGTTGATGACTGGAGTCTCGACAGTATTGATATGGTTGGTTAATATAACATACTTTGAAACTTCGTAACCCTTGCTCGAGGTCATACCTTCTGGAATTGTTTCCATTCCATCCACAATCCGTGTCCGCATTGCCTCGTAAACTTCCGTCCAGGGCAGCGGTGTAGGTACAGCACCAAGAGCGTTGAACATGCTGATGTAAGCAAAAGCTTCCGGAGAGCGGAATTTGACTCCCTTGAAATCAGCTAGTTTTTCAATTTTGATTTCACGAGTCATCATGTCACGGAAACCCAACTGGTTCCAGTTCAATATCCGGATGCCAGCTTTTTTTATCAACCTATCATTCAGCAACAGACCTACGTCCCCGAACACTACGCGTTCAATATGGTCATAATCAGTGAACATGTAAGGCAAATCAAGCAAAGCAAACTCAGTAACATAATTTGATAACATAGGCGAATTTCCATATGTCATCTGGATCGTTCCATTTTTTACACTCTCGAGCAGTTCTCGTTGTCCTCCAAGTTGCCCGGCCGGAAAAATCTGCACTTCTATCTCACCGTTGGAATTTTTCTCTACAAGTTCTTTGAAGCGTTCGACACCCTGCCAGAGAATGGTCGAGGTGGCATGGAAATCAGCATACTTGATCACTACCTTGTTTTCGGCCTGACCAGTTGCATACACAACTTGGCCCAGCAGCATAAGTACTGCCAGTACCCCCACGAAAATTCTTGTGCTTTTCATCTGATTCCTCCTGTGAAACATGTTTTGGAGCTCTATGCTCCGCTCATTGTCAGCAAATCATGCTGCTGACTGCACATTTCCAATTTTGGATCCACTACGTTTACCGGTAAATTTCTACATGGAATCTATCGATCGAGAGATACTTTCAATGCTCAAACCTATATAGTTCTTCTTTCTTCATCATGCCTTCCCGGGCTCCAAAAGACTTGCAGTTATGTGCGCCACAGATTGCACCCAGTTTGATGGACTGCTCGAAACCCCGGCCCTGGGACAGGCCAAAGAGTACACCGCCGTGAAAGGCATCACCTGCCCCTACGGTATCAACCACGTCCACCGCTATCGCTGGAACATGGAAATGCTTTCCAGTAGTATCTATAGCCCTTGAACCTTCGGCCCCTGCAGAAACTATGACAGCTGTTCCATATCGTTCATGAAGTACATCAAGCAGTCCACTTCCATCGATACCGGGATATAGGCTGAGCATGCTTTGATGGTTTGGCATAAGCAATTCGCAGTGGCTGAACAATTCCGACACCTCATCCGGAGTAGAGCCGCACTGGGCAACTGGATCCAGATCTACATCCACCACCACCCTTGCACTTGCCCTGGCTGCCATTTCAGCGAATCTGGTGCAGACAGGAAGGGGAATTTCACCTACCTCGATCAGCAACCAGTCTTTTGGAGAGATGAAAGTGATAAAATGATCCAGATCCTGGAAGCCAATATCACCCAGGCAGTTGGGTATCAGGAAACCACCAATCCTGCGACGTCCTGCTCCTGCATAGGCAGCCAGATTGAAAGGTGACAGAGCATCCGGGTCATGGATCAGCGCTGACAGGGCGATACCTTCGGTAGAAAGTGAATCCTCTATTGCCTTGCCTATGCTGTCCGTACCAAGCTTCCCCAGCCAGCCTGCCTGCCCGCCAAGCCGTGCCAACTGGACCAGGGTGTTTGCTGTAGAGCCTCCGCCCAGCCAGCGGGTTTCACGGGCCAGCAGTTTATCCCTGTACCCTTCACCAAACTCGGCCGTACTAATGCGTATATCAATGGCGGCCGAGCCGAAGCCCCAGATACGCGGTCCTGCTTTGCCCATTTCCCGCCCCTACTCCGCCAGGTCTTGGAGTTTGATACTATCGGCCAGGTAGGAGACGTCCTCGCCTTTGACATTGGCCCAGTTCTTGGCAAACAGGGCTTCAGCCTTCTCGGTAAGGACATGACCCATCATCTCCTGCAGCAAGGGGTAGCGAAGTGCTATGGCATCGACACCAGCTGCCAATACTTCATTTACATCCGAGACACTTTTCAGGCTCACCGCAAAAATCACGGGAGGCTTCGGGAGGCACTGGTAACTGTTCTTGATGTCCTTGATGACAGTACACATGTCGATACCGGCATCTTTGGCCCTGGAGTGAAACGGACAGATGCCGTAGGCTCCTACCATAGCTGCAATTGCCGCCTGGCTGATCGAGAAAAGACAAGTAGCTATACAGTCTAATCCCTCTTGCTGCAATATTCGTATAGCCTCGAATCCTTTCTGATCCGCAATTATCTTGGCGTTCACCCGGTCTGACATCTTATGCAGTTCCCGGGCCCTGGCCACGATTGCATCGCGGTCAGGCCCGTGAACCTGGATGAAGACTGGTCCGGTGCTGTTGTCCAGAATGGCCTTGGTGATCTCCACAAGAGTCATCTCTCCCTTGTAATAGACATCAAAACCTTGGGGATTGGTCAGAATGCCAGCCACGCCAAGCTCTGTACACTTCCTGATGTCTTCCAGCGAACCAGCACCATAAATCTTCATATTTTCCCTCCTGTTGAATTCATGCTCAACACCTGTCGGCAAACCAATCGCCTCTGGTTCCGTTCTGCAACCAGGTAACTCCCGGGATTGTGCAGCCTTTTCAGATACCCAATTTGACCCGCAACTGATCCTCGAGGCATTTCAGAGCTTCCATCTCCTTCATGATCCCTTGTGTAAGTAATTCTTGCCGCTTCCAGCGGGTATTCAGCGGAAAGGGTATGCCTTCCAGATTCAGATGATATTTTGCAGACATCGGGTAGGCATCCTTGTGCATGGCCTTGACCTTCCGAAGCCAGTCCAGAACCTCTGTAGCCTCGGCCAGGCAGCTGGTACGGTTCTCGTAGTACCAGCGATAGATATCTATGTGATAGTTTCCCATTATACCGCTGTAACCCTGGTATCCATGGTCAAAGGTATTGTCAATGGTCTCCTCATGTGCATTGTACAACCCGAGACCACTATCCCGTACTGCCCGGGCGCGCTCCTGCTGAATGGCCGCGTTGCAGCTCACATCCTTCAGGAATTTCACCTGCTTGTTTGTGGACAAAATCATTATCTCTTCCAGGGAAAGCATCCTGAGAAAAGGAAACGGACATTCATAAATGCCAAGGGCAAGATCCGGGACTGATTTACTGATCGTGGTCAGATTGGCAAGTAATGTCTCCTTATCCTGCTCCCGTGTTGCCAGCCTGTTGCTTACCAGTACCAGCGCTTCAATACCGGTTTCTGCCATGCGGCCCAGTTCCTCGATCTGCCCGGTTAGGGTATCCGATGTATGTCCGCTTGCAATGACAGGCACCCTGCCTGCGGCTGCCTGTACCACACATTCAGCCAAGTCGATCTTCTCCTGCAGTGTCAGGAAGAACATCTCGCTGGACTGACAGACCGCAAACAGGCCATTGGCACCTTTGGTTATAAGCCAGTCTGCAAGAGCTGCATTTGCCTTGAAATCCAGCTTCCCATCATCGCCGAAGGCAGCTATCATCGTTGGCCACATACCGGGGGCCAGGTCTTGCCATACCATGTCGTTCTCCTGTCTATATCAGCTTCAATGAACCATCGTACATCATTTCCAACAAGCCTGTTGCCAGCGTCGGAGTGAGTTCCCGTGGGTTCTTTGCACGAGGATAGACCGAAACCAAGTCGCAAGCGAAGGCTTGAAGCTCCTCAGTCTCGATACCGGCTTGCTTTAGGCTGGATGGCACACCAAGGGAAATCACCAAGTCGATGAAGGTCTGTGCAACCTCAGCTGGAGGAACAATAGTCCCTGGGGCGATAATCCTTCCCATATCCTCCAGAATGGAAGTAATTTCTGATTCATTGAATTTCAGGGTGTATGGCAAGGCAAGCCCGCAGCCAAGGCCATGAGGAAATCCGTGGGCTTCCGTAAGCACATAAGACATGCTATGGGCGTACAGACCACCACCTTGCATATAAGCCAGCATGCCCAGAACCGAGGCGAACGACAGCTTGTACCTGGCTTCCAGATCACTGCCGTCGATGACGGCACGATAGAGGTTTCCAAAAATCAGGCTCACCGACTGCATGGCTAGGGCCTTGGTGAAAGGATTGTCGCTTCCAATCATACCCTCGACCGCATGGGTCAGGGCATCGAGACCAGTATAGGCCGTAAGCTTCGCCGGCATTGAAGCCGTCAGCATGGGATCGACCAGCGCCGTACTGGCAAAGGCAAAGTTACTGGAAATGAACAGCTTCCTGCCTTTGTCGGACACTACAATATAGGGGCTTATCTCGCTGCCTGTCCCGGATGTAGTCGGAATGAGAACAAGAGGAAGTGAATCTTCGATAAGGGTTGAATCGTGCAGGAGTTCACTGGCACCATGCTGGTTACTACCCAACACGGCGGCGAATTTTGCTGTGTCCAGGGTACTGCCACCGCCTATGCCGACCACAGCGACCACTCCTCGTCTCCGGGCCAGCAGGGCTACCTTGTCCATAACCGTGCAGGATGGTTCTGGTTCGACTTCCGTGAATAGATCTACCGTAAAACCTTCATTCTTGATTGAATCAATGATAGCTTCAAAGCCTGGCATAGATCTTAATACGGGGTCTGCCACACAAAGGATCGTACCGGATGGAACAGTGCGCAACAGTTCCTTTCCGGCTTGAGCAGAAATACCCATTCCTATCTTAAGCAATCCTCGATCGGCAGTACCGGGAAAGCGTATCATTACGGGATCATGATCTACAATATCATAGTGTATTTTATGTAACATATTCCCTCCAGAAAGAAATCTTGCCCAACGCACTACATGGTCAATAAAAGCCACAGAGTGAACCCCTGCAACAACAGTGTCTTGTATTACAAGACACTGTTTTATATAACTAATTCTAGCACTGCTTTCCCATGCTGTCAATATTACTTTTCACTTTTGCAGGATTGCTTGTTGCCTTGCAATATATTATTTACAGTGATCTCTGCTTAGGTGGCAGTTCAAAACCACCATCATTGAAATCTCTGCGAACTGAAAAATTTCCGCTGTTCAAAAGGTTCAACTCAGCGCTTGAACCTGAACCCCTCTGTCAAATCATGCCATCGTTTCCGCATCCGGCGGCAACGATGTTCCGAGAAAAGCGCTCCATCTCCTGCATTATCCTCATCAGGTATGCCGGAGCGCAGCGGTGGTGCGACCAGGATCAGACCAGCTGCATTGCGCCCAGCCATTTCAGCCATACGCTCCAGATAGCTGTCATCATCCTCATCCTGATCCGGTTGCAAGGCTCCGAAATACACCGTCCGCCCCTTGCCACAGCGCTTCAGCAGGTCATCCAGATCATATGACTCGGGGTTACCTAGATTGAGCACCCGTGCCCAGGGCTGCCCAATGCAAGCTTGCAGAAAACCCTCATGGCTACCACAATAGTGCATAAACAATCCCCCGAAGGTTGCAGCAGCCCTTTCCAGGTATGGAATACAAAATTCACTGATGACCTCAGTGGAAACGAGCGTGCACGAATCCTCGGAAATCCTGGCCCCTACGTCGGGAAACCACACACCGGATGGCATGCCATGGCCGTGCAGCATTGAATTCCGTTCCTCCCCCAGTACGGACTTGAACA
>MIBM01000329.1:5933-7672 GCA_001830645.1 Spirochaetes bacterium RIFOXYC1_FULL_54_7 | reverse complement strand
TTCAAGGATGGTTGGACCGAGATCCTGCAGCTCGACAAGGGCTTCTGACCGCGCTGCCGGGCAGCCGGGAACCTGGGCTATCAGCGGTACCCGAACCGAACTTTCCAGGAAATTTTCCTTGTACAGGCGTCCGTGGTCGCCGTTCATCTCGCCATGATCGGAAGTGAAGATGATGATCGTATCATCCAGGCGACCGGTTCCGGCCAAAGCCCGCAGGATGGAACCGATCTGGTCATCGATCAGGCTTGTTTTGCCGGCATAGTTCCGCCTGATGGCTATGACATCCTCTGGCGAGAATGGAGGATGATGGGGTCCTTGATCCCAGACTCCCCGGGGTCTGCCGGGGCAGGCATCAGCAAAGGCTTCCAGGGCTGGTGGCGTTGCAACATCATCGAATCGAGCGGAATATTCCCTTGGGCAGTCCCATGGCTCGTGGGGGCCACCGAAACTCACAAAACAGAAAAAGGGTTCAGGATCACTGTAGGCTTCCAGATACCCTGCAGCCTGCTGGCCAACGTATACGTCAGGATACAGTTCCAGGGGCAGCACACTTGCCCTGGTGACAGCATGGTTACCGTTGTACCGGGAAGCCAGATCTTCCCTGACCTTCTCCAGATAACCCTTATCTTGCCAGATTGCTGTCATGTGGCTAAGCAGGTGTCCGCTTACCCGGGGGCCGGGAATCTCGTCGACATAATCATAACCATAGGAGTTGATCAATAGTTCCGCCTGCCGCATATCGGGAACCGAACCGTTGTAAGGATAATAGTGGGTCTTGCCTATGACGCTGGTATGATAGCCTGCGGCTTTCAGGGTTTTAACCCAGTTGGGAATTGCCGAGGGGAAGGTATGCGGAGCATTGTACCAAATGCCAAGCTGGTGCGGATAGAGGCCGGCGAGCAAAGCCGCCCGGGCTGGCGCGCAAATTGGTGAAACGGTCCGGCACTGGCTGAAAAGGGTTCCACGCTTTGCCAGGGCATCCAGGTTGGGGGTATGCGCGAGACCCGGCCCGCAGCAGGCGATGGCATCGGCCCTGAGCTGGTCTGTCATGATGAAGAGCACATTGGGCCGTTTTACCGCTTTCATTCCTTGCCGCCTCCGGAACTCATGCCTGCCACGTAATGCCGCTGCAAAGAGAAGAACAGGATTATAACCGGTACGGTAGACAGCAGCGATCCTGCAAAGATCAGTTCCCAGGCTATACTCTGATCGGTGAAGAGGCTGGCTATGCCAACGCCAATAACCTGCCACTTCGGACTGCGCAGCACGATCAGGGGCCAGACATAAGAATCCCAGGCAAAGAAGAATTTTATCAAGCCGCCGCTTATCAGTGCTGGGGCTATGTTCGGTAACATTATACTCCAGAGGATCCGCCAGTGCGGGCATCCATCAATTACCGCGGCGCTGTACAATTCCGAAGGTACTTCGGAAAAATGGTTGGTAAAAAGGAGTATCAGGAATGCATCAGCAAGCCACGGGAGGTAGAGGGCGGTAAAGGTATTGGCCAGGCCGAGATCCTGCACTACCAGGAAGGTGGGTATCATCCTTGCTTCGAAGGGCAGCATCAAGGTGAACATGATCAACAGCGACAGGATCCTGCGGCCGGGGAATTCAAGCATGCCCAGAACAAAACCCATCATGGCGCACACGATTACTGAACCAGTCACCGTGACTGCCGACAGGAGCAGGGTGTTCCATATCTGGCGCAGAAATCCGTGCCCGGTTATCAGCCGGGCCAT
>MIBM01000329.1:5718-5897 GCA_001830645.1 Spirochaetes bacterium RIFOXYC1_FULL_54_7 | reverse complement strand
CCAGCTGACCGGAAATACGTAGGCAAACAGCTCGTTCCGTGGTTTGAAAGCCGATCCGAGCATCCAGATATACGGCAGGAGGAAAACAACAGCGACCACCGAAAGCAGGAGATACAAGGGGATGTTTCCTACCAACCTGTGCAGGCCGGATTTACGGCCTGGAATAAAAAATACGGGAT
>MIBM01000329.1:0-5661 GCA_001830645.1 Spirochaetes bacterium RIFOXYC1_FULL_54_7 | reverse complement strand
TACGATCAGCACCAGGGCCAGAATGACAGACAGCGCGGAGGCATAGCCCATCTGGTTGTACACAAAGGCATTGTCGTAGATGTCCATAACGACCACCCTGGTGGCATCCCGCGGCCCCCCGGCGGTTGTCATCAGTATGGGACCAAACACCTGGAAAGCGCGGATGGTGGTGGTCATTGCCACGAAGGCAAAGGTCTTCCTGAGGAGTGGCACAGTGACAAACAGATGCTTCTGGACAGCGGAGGCACCATCCATCACGGCCGCTTCATAAAGGCTCGGCGGTATGGCCAGGAGGCCGGCAAGGAAGAACAACATGGTAAGACCTACATTCTTCCACACAGTGATGAATACAATGGACCATAGAGCCTGGCCCGGATCGGTAAGAAAGCCTTGGGGAGGAAGGCCGATAACCTGCAGCAGTGCATTGAACAGGCCATTGGATGGATGCATCATCAAGCCAAGTATTGCCGTGGCTGCCACCATGGAAGTTACCACCGGCAGCAGTATCACAGTCCGCATCGGGATGGTCCATCGCCTCGGTTTGTAGATGAGCAAGGCCAGCAGGAAGCCAATGGCCATCTGCAGGGGAACCCTCATGATGAAATACCTGAAAGTCGTGGCGAGAGAGCCAAGAAAGCGCTCGTCGGAAAATGCGGCTACATAATTACGCAATCCCACGAAGATTCTGGAGCCGGACATGAGGTTGATCTTGAAGAAGCTGTACTCCAGTGCCTTGTAGATCGGCAGGAGCTGGAATATGAAAGCCAGAATCAATGCCGGCAGGGCATACAGCCCGATTGCCAGCAATAGCCCTCTGTCCTTTTTCCCCGGCCTGTACTGGTATCTTTCCATTCCAACTCCCCGGCGGAGGGGATTGATTTGCCCTCTCCGCCTTCCTCGATCAATTCCGGCCATGCGGCACGGACTACATATTCCTTACCTGGGTTTCGAATTCCTTGATCTTGGCTTTTACCGCCTGCTCCACATCCGCACCGGCGGCCAGATCCAGAAAGAGGTTGAACCCCATTATGGAATTATAAAGGACATAACCCGGGGTCGTCGGTCTGGCCTCTCCGTATTTTTCCAGAATGCGGGAAAAGAATTTCTGGTGCTCCTCGGCATAGAACTCTGGATGCCTGTCGGAGAATCCGATGCGGGATACCATGTTGGAGCCGGAAGCGCCGATATAGGCAAGGATTCCTTCATCTGATCCGGCAAAGCGTACAAAGGCCTTTGCGGCCGCGCCGGATTTGGACTTGTTTGATACCGCATAGGTGAAATCTCCGGTATGGGTCAAAGGCGTCCTGAAATACGGAAGCGGCATCAGGCCCCACTGCAAGGCCGGGAAGTTTTTCTTGAGGTCGTTGGCGGTTGCCAGAAATGAAATCGTGGTAATCGACTGGCCGGTGCCAAACGCATCGGGAACTTCCGCAGTCGGAGCCAGTTTGTGGGTCGTATACAGACTCTGGTAGAAACGATACGCACCCAGCGCCTCGGGAGTATCGGCAAAGCCGGACAAAGTCATCCCATCCGCCGAGATTGCCCGATAGGTCGGCGAATCCTTGCTGCCCGCACTGCGGATGATTGGAGTAAGCCAGAAATCACCTCTGCCGGGATTTGAAAGAAAGCTGATTCCCCAGACATCCTTGCCGGTGGACGCCTTGACGGCCGCTCTGACCTTGGAGATGTTTTCCAGCCACTGCGGCCAGGTCCAGGGTTTTTCAAGCGGAGGCACTTCAATGCCGGCCAAGGCAAAGTACTGCTTGTTGTAGAACATGGCGGAAGCCGCTTCGCGGAAGGGATACGCATACACCTTGCCCTGATGAGTTACGGCATTGATGGCGCTCGGAATGAACTGGGACCGTTCCTGGGGTGGCAGGATGTCATCCAGCGGCATGAGGGCTCCATAGAACGCATAGTTGACGATATCAGGAGATCCTACCATTACAATATCATCAACATCGCTGGAAGCCCACATGACCTGCAACTGTTCCCGGAAGCGGTTGAATGGAACCGACCGTATGGTCACAGTCACCGACGGATTCGATGCCATGTACTTATCCGCCACGGCCTTGACCCCTTCCGGGACTCCGGGGCTCTGGGGAACAAGCACACGCAGTTCCACGGGCACAGCCTTCGCGGCTGATACCGTTCCGGCAGCTGCACCGCTTGTTGTCCCGGTGCTTGCCGAAGGACCTTCCTGCTGGCCAGTGCCAAACAAGGGCGCCAGGGCTGTCAGGGCAACGAGCACCATGACGATCATTGCTTTGTAACGCATTGTAGCCTCCTCCTAATGCCGGTGCCCGGCATTAGGCTGCCAGGCCTCCAGCGGATTGTATCTGGGTAGCCGGTCAACAGTGGCCCCATCGAATTGTTCTTCGCGGAATGAGGAAAAATGTCCAGTGATCAGCTGTGTCAGTTCATCACGGATATGTCCAAGGTCTGGATCCCCATAACGGTTGTCCAGTTCTTCCGGGTCCTCCTCCAGGTCGAACAGGAGGTTCATGGCGGGATCCGGGTACAGGCTCAGTTTGTAGCGGTTTGTACGGGCTGCGCGGACCGGCCCGTATTCGCAGAACTGGACAGCGCGCCATGCCGCCGGATGACCTTCGTTGGTCAGCAGGGGTAAAAAGCTCCTGCCTGGCGAGTTCCTGAGCTCGCGCTCATCCTTGCTTTCAACCACGCCTGCAAAATCAAGGATGGTCTGGAACAGGTCTGTATGGTCCGCCATCTCGGTTCTGCGCTGTCTGCCCATAAGGCGGTCCGGGCTATGGAAAATCATGGGAACCCGTATGGATCGTTCCACCATGTTCAGAGGATACGTGGCATTGCCTTTGCCCCAGAGTCCATGGTGTCCGCAGTTGAGGCCATGGTCGGAGGTATAGATGATCAAGGAGTCGTCCAGGCGCCCCTGGGCAGCCAGTTCGTCCATGACGGCTCCTACAGATTCATCTATCTCAGCCACGCCGGCATAATACTGGCAAAGGGCTTCCTCGGGATCAAGTCGGGTCGGATCCGTTGACTCCCTCATGAGTATTCCGAAAGGATACTGCTCGACAGGTAGTTCTTTTGTTACTTCCTTGCCCCTGAACATCTGGGCAAGGCGCTCGGGGTGGCCTTTCCATGGGCTGTGAGTCGCATACTGCCCCACGACAAGAAACAAAGGTGCATTCCTGTCCCGCTCACGGAGGTACCGGAGGGCTTCTTCCGTGATATTCCTGGCAAGCATGCCGTCCCTGGTTTCCGGTTCCGCGCCGCGATAGAACTGTCGTGGCCCCTGATGGTAGATGGGATATTCCGGACCAATCGTACAGGACTGGTCAAAGCCCTGTTTGGCAACCCGCTCCTGACCAAGATGCCATTTGCCGGCAAGAGCGGTGCGGTATCCCCTGGCGCGCAGCAGTTGCGGCAGGATGGTCTCATTTGCCAGCCAGTTTCGATCGACATCGTCATCCGGGGCTGTCCCGATATAATCATGGACACCATGCTGGGAAGGAATCCTGCCTGTCATGAGGGTTGCCCTGGCTGGTGAACACACCGGTGTAACTGTAAAAGCATTGGCCATGAGAACACCATTGCGGGCCAGACAGTCGATATTGCCTGTCCGCACCCTGGAATTGCCATAGCAGCCAGTGGCCCAGGCGGCATGGTCATCACTCAGGAACAGGATGATATCAGGTGATTCGTTCATAACTCTCGTTCTCCAGATAGGTTTTCATCAGCTGTATCTGCGCCTTGTCGATGCACAACTTCTTTTTGACAATCCTGGCATACCCATCTTCCACCAGGCGGCTGCAGAGCCTGTACATCGTGCGATGGCTGAATCCCAGCACTTCGGAGAGTTCTTCCCGTGTCTCCTGTACCCGTGCCATGCAATGCGACAGAGCCATCTGCTCGCAGGTACGCACCAGATACCCCACCAGGCTGTGGTATTTAGGGTAGACATACGCCTCTCCCATGGAAAACAAGGAGGGATAGAGTTGCCGCGCGAAGGTCTTGACCACCAGGCGGAAGGCATGGATATCCTCGTCCATCCATTGCGCAAAAATGCGCTTGCGTATCCTTATGAACCGTGAGGGTATCTTGGTTTCAACGCTGGAAGTGGCGATATCCTGGCCGGACAGGAATTCCAGCAGGCCGCTGAAGCCGGGAGCCTCTTTGGTCGCAAAGGAAAAAATGCGGCCGTTTCCAAATTCGTTTATTATCCGCAGGGAACCGGAATACAGGATATAGATGTAAGGATTTGGTTCGCCTTTGCTGATGATCCGCTTTTCCGCTTCAATCTCCGCCAGCTCGATTTGCCTGAGAATCAGGTCCGAGGCATGGGCAAAGAACTGCTGCAGCCATGGATCGCCAGCCAGCAATCGTTCCAACTGCTCTTTGTCGTCCGACATGGTTCCTCCTGCAATTGCACTGTACGCGAGGCAACTGCGTTGAACAATGCCACATGGCAGGATCTATGTATTTTTTCGGAATCCCGCCTTTTGTCAGTACATTTTCAAGCGAAAGCGTGTATCACTGAAGAGATGTTCCTCAGTTTGTCCGAAGGGAGGAACAGAATAATCTGCCAAGGAGTACACGATGAACAGACTGCCTGATTCCTTTGCCCTTGCCATGCCCCCGTGGTTCGATGCCTATACGTCCACGCTGCCGGAATGCATCGTTTCCAGTACTGACAGGATGGCCCTTATCATCGAATTATCAAGGTTGAATATAGAGCACGATACCGGCGGGCCTTTTGCTGCTGGTGTATTCGAGCTGAAATCCGGGCGCATCATCTCTTTGGGAGTCAACCGTGTTTGCGCACATGATTGCTCTTCGGCCCATGCCGAGGTCATGGCCCTTTCGCTGGCCCAGAAACGCTTGGGAACCTATGATCTTGGGGGCCCGGATCTACCGGAACATGAGCTGGTGGTCAACTGGCTTCCATGCTGCATGTGCTACGGTGCTACCATCTGGTCTGGAGTCAAGCGCCTCACGATAGCCGGACATGGGCCTGAACTGGAGGAGATCACCGGTTTTGATGAAGGACCCCGCCCTGCGGACTGGGTGAGGGAACTGGAAAGCAGGGGAATCCGGCTTGCCAGCGACATTCTCCGGAATGAAGCCATAGCTGTATACAAGGAATTCCGGAATCGGGGGCGGCTGGTGTATGCTCCGAGGCAAGGTTCGGGTTCCTGAACCAGTGTTACGGCAGGCTCCTACCCCAGCACTTCCCCGACCACCCGCAGCCAGTTGAGGCCCATCACCTTGCGTATGGTCTCTTCAGCATACCCTCGCCTGAGCATTCCTGCGGTCAGCAAGGTAGATTCGCCCATTGCGCGTGTAGGGGAAATCAAAGAAGAGGTCGCCAAGCTCCTTGATATTGATTCAGATGAGATTATTGAAGTCTCGGGTAAAACGGGGCAGGGGGTACCCGAAGTCCTCGCAGCAGTCATTGAGCGCATTCCAGCGCCGGTATCTGACCTTGGTTCAGGAGGTGGTTTCCGCGCCATTGTGTTTGATTTTGGATATTCGACCCATAAGGGGATCATTGTATATGTACGTGTCCTCGATGGTGAAGTCAGAAAAAATGACACGCTGGTGTTTTCGCAAGCTGGTGAAAAGTTTGGCGCACTCGGGGTGGGTATTTTTCATCCCGATATGGTGGATACTGAAAAG
>MIBM01000328.1 GCA_001830645.1 Spirochaetes bacterium RIFOXYC1_FULL_54_7 | reverse complement strand
GCATCCAACTCGTCTTCGGTTCGGCAACCGGTGTACGCTACAACAACACTATAACAGCGGCGTCGAGCCCCACCGATGGCGACTTCGCACAGGTCTATGGCCGTACGCTGTTCAAGTTCACGGTGCAGAACAAGCTAAAGAGCCAGGGCGGCGTCTACAAGTATCCGTCCGGCGGCGGCATGTATCTGACCGGTGCCGATTCTTCAAACGCGACTAACCGGCTGTGGAGCAATAACGGTCTGCCGTCTCCGCGCGACCAAGCCGCGTTTATTATTCCTCACCTCCTCGAACCAAATATTCCGTTCGCGGGAGAGTTTTCCTTTGATGCGGCGCTCGCGCTAACTGGCTCGAACACGCTGGACATCGAAGGGAACATTGAAGGAATCGAAAAGCGCCCGGTAACGTAACGGGTCGTTCGTAGAAAGGCTTTGGTGGGGAGTACGGAGAACCCGGCTCCCCACCGACGCTAAAAAGGAGGGCGACCGTGACACACCCGCGCTACCACCGCGTCCCGTATGTGCTAGGGACGAATCTAGCAACCACAGCCGCAACCGGACGGTTTGATGAAGCGGCGTTCCGCAATGACACGCAATACCCAATGGAGGTTTACGGTATTGGTTTCGCGCTCGCGGCGTCTTTGGCGTCACCCGCGACGCAAGGCTACCGTGACGTAGGCATTGCGATCGTTGACACCGCGCGTGATTTGTCGTGGGTAAAGTCC
Source organism: Spirochaetes bacterium RIFOXYC1_FULL_54_7 (assembly GCA_001830645.1). Lineage (GTDB taxonomy): Bacteria > Spirochaetota > Spirochaetia > Treponematales > UBA12059 > MIBM01. The sequence continues at coordinate 479 of MIBM01000328.1, read as the reverse complement.
GGCGCCTTTCCGCGTGTTTCTACTCTGGTTGATCTTGTTGGCAATGTTCAGAACGGCAGCGACATACTTCAGTATAACGGCACGTTGTGGGCGTTCCGTACGCCAACTATCGTACCGCCGGAAGGAAAGCTTTCGGTTGAGCTTCGCAACTATATTGCAAACACTAGCGTAAATCTTGCGTTGACTGTGAAGGGCGCGCTGCTCGTACCGGCTACATCGGCCAAGCTGATAGAAGTGGCTGATAGGTACAGGTACTCGGTGCCCTGGATGGGCAAGCTTTCATCTATGCCTGTTGGGCGCGGCCGTCCATTCGGCTTTGCTTACCCCGGTTGGACACCTGTTGGCGACGCTGCGCGGCGCGCTCCTAACGGTACTCCTATCATCGGCTACGAGCGGGTTCCATATTTGCTTACTTCGTCTCAATCTGAAGCAAGTGGTATTCCGACAGTGTTTACTCCGGCCGATTTTAGAAATGACAG
>MIBM01000327.1:5395-5667 GCA_001830645.1 Spirochaetes bacterium RIFOXYC1_FULL_54_7 | reverse complement strand
TGGCTGCCGGGACATCCCGGTCGATGCTGTAGGCGATGCCGTAATCCTCCAGCTTGTGGATGATCACCGCGTCGCCGGCGAGCTTCGACTCGTAGGGTCCCGTGCGTCGCCTTGCCTCCAGCGTGTAGATGACGGTCTTGTAAGGATCGGCCTGCGCCGGCATCGCCAATACCGCCAGCTGCACCTGCGTGCTGCCTACCAGGCTGCCGGCGTCGAGGACGAATTCCTGCGTTTCGCGGTTGTATGCCGCGATCACGCGCTTGCGCGCGGCA
>MIBM01000327.1:1351-5065 GCA_001830645.1 Spirochaetes bacterium RIFOXYC1_FULL_54_7 | reverse complement strand
AGTTCATCATAGCCCAGCCGGAAGTGATCTATCTTCATTCAGCATGTTCCATCAGACGTGATACCGGGACTATGTCATAACCCTCGGCCATCAGGGCGTTGATCAGCAAGGCCAGTTCATTGAACAGGTAGTCGTGCCGGCCGCCTTCGGGGCTTCCGATGCGGATCGGTATGATCGATCCCGGTGCTGCTGCGACGGAGGTGTTCTCGACGATATCATGGGTGGGTGAGTACAGGCCCTGGCTAAGGCTGCCCTGATAGCGGCCAACCCAGTCCATGGGGTCTATGTCCCTGCCGACATACAGGTAGTTCATCTGCGTTGCCGCCTCAAGCAAGGTGGAACTGGTGGCGTAGTAGGGGGGGTGCCAGATGAGTGATAGTTCCGAACCAGTGGCGGCGAAATACTCGTCCTCTGTCCGGGCAAGGCCGCGTTTGACGAACTCTGCGTCCACCCGGTAACGGGCGTCGGTGGCGTCGAAGGCGCTGAAGAAGAGGTTGCCCACCTCATGCCCGCTTTCGGCTATGAGCTTGGCTGCGCCGGGATTTCGACGGATGAATTCCCCGTTGACAAAGAAGGTAGCCCGCAGGCCATACAGCCTGAGGGTGTCCAGGACCTTGGCCAGGCCTTCCGCACTGTCGTAGGCATCGAATACCAGTGACAGTTCCCTGCGTCTGATGCGTGACCCATGGTTGAACATGGTTGGATCCCGGGCTTCGTCACGGTCCGGGAAGGGCTTGTAGGACCTCGATGGAGGTGGCAGCAGGCTGGTGGTTCCAAGGCCCTTGGCTGATCGCACCATGATCATGTTGCGGTACGCCCCGGCGGACAGGGTATCCATGTAGACGCGGTAGTTTGCAGAACTGCTCGATGACGGTGCCACACCGAAGTCTTGGGTCTTTTCCCAGGCTGCCGTAGTGGTCGGGCCGATGAAAGTCTGGTCAGCTACCTTGATAACTGCCGATCCAGGCTTGGTTGAGGACCAGCCGTATTGCTTTGCCTGTCCTACACCGATCAGGGTCCTGGTTGACTCTGCAAGATTGACAAGTTCGATAAGGGACGATCCGGCCACAACCAGCCTGTCCCTGGCTACCCAGAGGGCATGTAAGGCGCCGGGGGCCGGAAGCTTGGTATCAAGCCGCCAGTCTTCATAGTGCCGGATTTCAACGCCGTCAGGACCGACTATGGCTATGCGGGTCTCGTCCGGGGCTATGGCCAGGGAACTGGCATTGCCCACCGCAAGTTCCTTGAAAGTGGCGCTTAGCCCTTCGTTCCCCTTGGCCGGAACCTTGATACGGTAGGCACCGGCAATCCTCTTGCCGTTGCGGAGCGAACCGGTGAAGATGGTCACCTCGTCGCTGGCAGGCCAGATCACCTGGGAAACCAGGGTGTTGCCCTGGAGGAATAGGTACGGCATGGCACTGATGGTGGCTTCCCGACCGTAATCATCCGGATCAAGCCGGTACAGGAAGATGTTCCGTCCATCCTTGCACAGCAGGACCTTGGCGCCGTCGGGTGAAATCCAGAATGAATCGAAGTTGGGATCGTAGGGGAAAGGTGTCTTGCCGACCATAGTGCCTGGAGGCACAATGCCCGAATAGATGGCCTGGGTAAAGAACTCTTCAGGCATTATCCGGTACATCGACCGGTCGCGCAGCACGTACAGGCTGCCATTGGCGCTCCATCGCACATGGGAAATCCTGCCCTTGCCGACCTGGCGCCAACTCTCGTCGGGAACCCTGCCTGCCCGTACCTGCTCGGAAGAGAAATAGAACAGGTTTTCTGCCCTGCTGTACACAAAGTACCGTGAATCCGGGGACCAGCGTGCCGGAAAGGAGTCAACTGAGTATTCAACGGATCTGGCAACCAGGGTTTCGGTCTTTTTGGCAAGATCGAAGAGTATAAGGTCTCCCCGGGCTGGAGTCGTTGGTGAAAGATACAGGATCATGGTCCCGTCGGGCGAAGGCCTTGAATCCACAAGCCTGCCCTGCTGTACTGCGGAGCCGCGTACAAAGGAAGGGAAATCAGCCACCGGGGCTAGGTTGGTGAAATCCCTGTCTGTCATGAAGACCCCGAAACGATTGCGGACCTGCAACCTTCGTCCGTCATCCAGGATTGCTATCGATTCAGGATAAAAGGTGAGCTGGACTAGTTCTCCTGTTTTGGGCTCACCGGCAAAGAGGGTGTCGTAACCATCTTCTCCGGGTATGTCCACCCGGGCGGTAAAGAGGAGACGATCGTCGGTGGTAATGTCCGGACCGATGAATTCAAGATCCGCCGTTGCCATAGGCACAGCTATTGTCAGCAAGGTGATTATCAAGATATAAACGCGGGTTTTGGTCATGGCATGCCCTTTCGTCCTATTTTCGGCGATTTCCATTTGAAATGAAAGCTACTTGCAACGAATATAGGCAGGGAATGATCGTTTGGCCAGAAAGCAAGGGTGGAGTCGACTGAATGAGTAGGTCGGGCCTTCCCTGATGCCATACCGGACCTCGAATAACGGCATGCGGTACATTGAATCCTGTCGCCTGGCTGGGGTTGTGCGGAGTCCGACCTCCGTCGAGGAGTTGTTTACAAGCATCGCCAGCGTCGCACGATCCATGGGACGCATTGCAGGGGAACTGGAACACCTTGATACCGTGGCAACTGGGGGTAGACAGAAGATTGGTGAGGCCAGTACAGCCGCGGTTACCATGTTGGATCAATCCAGGATCATCCGGGAGACCAACGCCATTGTGGCATTCGTAGTGGTCTGAACCAAGCTGCTGGCCATGAACACTGTAATCGAAGCAGCCCGGGCCAACCAGGCCAACCGTGAACTCAGGGGTGATCGAATACAAAACGATCAAGCAACTCAGCCACCGCGCCGTCAGCATGCCCGCGGACCGAAACATGGCGGGCGATTGCCCGCACATCGGGCCGGGCGTCAGCGGGTGCGCATGCAATGCCGGCCCATCCCAGCATGCCAAGATCGTTGCCTGAATCACCCACGGCCATGACGGCTTCCCTGGCTACGCCCATTCCGGCAGCAACCCAGGCCAGGGCCTCCCCCTTATCTGCCCCGGGGGGCAGTATTTCCAGGAAACAGGGTTTGGAGATGAGGACATGGGCTATGCCTGCCAGCCTGAGCCTCACTTCTTCGTAAACCTGCGATATCAGGGCAGGATCACCGGAAGCTATCAGTTTGGATCGTGGTATCGTGGCCAGTTCGTCATTGCCTTCGGCCAGCCTGATACCCAGGCCGGTGAGGCGGCCATCTTCTGCCGTCCACTTGTTGTGTTCGCTGACAACGATCAAGCCTTCCTCATAGGCCTGGGCAGGTAGCCCGAGGTCCAGCAGGACGCTCAGGGCCATCCGGCAGGCGTGGGGGGTCAGGGCTAGCCTGCGAAGCACCGTCTCGCTGTCCGTGTCCCGCACTTCCGCTCCATTTACACAGATCATGGGAAGACCGCGTCCATAAATGCCTAGTTGCCTGGCGTAGCTGCGCATGGAATCAATCGTACGCCCGGAAGCCAGGATCACTGGAATGCCTTCGTCCAGAACGCGGGCTACCGCATCGACATTCAGGTCAGAAATGCTTAGATCAGGGGAGAGAAGGGTGTCATCAAGGTCCAAGGCTACAAGTTCAGGTTTCATGCCCGCTTTTATAGCATGTCTGGCCGGCCTCTGTCCCCATCTGCAGCTAGCCTCCGCCCGGCCTTGCTCTGTCCCCGG
>MIBM01000327.1:0-1338 GCA_001830645.1 Spirochaetes bacterium RIFOXYC1_FULL_54_7 | reverse complement strand
TTGGTTCTCAGATGAGCGATGACCCTAGTCAGACCAGCGAAGATACTCCCGCCTCCGGCCGGCTTATGCGCGAGAGTGGCAGATTATCGGTGCTTACGATGGTTTCAAGGGTACTCGGGCTGGTGCGGGATGCCACCAGGGCAAATCTCATGGGTACAGGCTTGCTTGGCGAGGCCTTCACGGTGGCTTTCAACACGCCCAACCTGTTCCGCAGACTCCTCGCGGAAGGTTCCATGTCGGTGGCCCTGATCCCTACCCTTCGTACCTACCTGTCCGATGGAGACGAGAGGCAGACCGAAGACTTTCTTTCAGCTAGCTTTTCCATACTTATCATCGTGGTCGGTGCCGTGGTAGCCATGGGCATGGCTGGTTCAACAGCCATCGCAAACTTGTATGCCAGCGTGGGGCGCCAGCCGGATGTGGCTTTCGATGCTCTCGAGACTGCTGTGCTCCTGCGGATCATGTTCCCTTTCCTGGCTCTGGTCTCCATTGCGGCTTTCCTCCAGGGCATATTGAATGCCCATGGTGTCTTTGGCCCTTCAGGCATGGCGCCAATACTCTTCAATGTCTGTTTTATTGTGGTTCCTGTGCTGTTTGGCAATGTTTTCGGAAATCCGGCCAGGGCCATGGCTGCCGGAGTACTGGTGGGCGGGGTAGCCCAGGCCATCTGTCAATTGCCGGCGGTCATCCGTGGCGGCTCCCGGTTCAGGTTTGTTCACCCTCTGGTTGCTTTGCGTAATCCGGGTATGCGCAAGGTTCTGGCCCTGGTGGCGCCGACCATCCTGGGTATGGCGGCCTATGAGCTGAATGCTTTCGTTTCAACTGCCCTGGCCGCTGGCGTAGGAGCTGCAACCAGCGTAGGCCTGTCCATTCGCCTTCAGGAACTAGTGCTTGGCGTTTTCGTGGTGTCTGTAGGGACAGTGCTGCTGCCGGAGCTGTCTGGCCTGGCTGCAAGCTTGCAGTGGGAGCCTTTTGTCGGTCGTTTCAGGCAGTCCCTTGAGGTGGTCATGCTGGTCAGCGTGCCCGTTGCGGTCTTTTCAATAGTAGCCCGGGTGGATATCGTCACCCTGCTGTTCAAGCGGGGAGCTTTCGACAATGCCTCGGTTCTCATGACAGCCGATGCCTTCTTCTTTCATACCCTCGGGCTGGTTTTTATCGCGGCCAACAGGATCATAGCTCCGGTTTTTTACGCCCGGAAGGATACCAGAAGTCCTACCTGGGCAGGTATGGCCGCTTTCGGGGTCAATATCCTGGTAGCGATGGCACTTTCGCCTTCCATGCGCGGCTCCGGTATTGCTCTTGCCCTCTCTATAGCCAGTGCGGTCAACACCGGCATCT
>MIBM01000326.1:4544-5695 GCA_001830645.1 Spirochaetes bacterium RIFOXYC1_FULL_54_7 | reverse complement strand
GTATTGCGTTTTGCCATCACCGCATCCACCAAGGCAAAGGGTGCAAGCGCCGGTAGGGACGAGCAGTCAGGATCGATCAGCACAGGGACAGAGCCATCAGCAAGCAGGGCTCTGGCTTGGTCCAGGTCTGAAACCAAGCGTGCATGCACACCTTCTACCGTGCTCTGTCCCTCATATACAGCCTCTGCAAGGCTGACCGTGCGCCTGATGGCCCTTGGTTGCCCGGTTTCCAGGATGACAAGCCTGAAACCAGCCTCTTTCAGGCGTACCACCACGCCGGTTCCTAGATCGCCGCCACCCCGGACCACCACCAGTTCCCCATCACGACCAGACAGTGGCGCGGCGTCCCGGCCGGCAACCACAGCCATGATTTCGGCGATTATGGAGACGGCAATTTCCTCAGGCGTTTCGGCACCCAGATCCAGCCCGATGGGTGCACGGATCCTGTCCAGCTCTTCCTTTGTAAAACCTTCAGCCCTCAGTTTGTCAAGAAGCACACGTACCTTGCGTCTGGATCCAAGAAAGCCCAAGTACCGGGAATCCGAGCCCACGAAGCGCCTGAGGGCCCGCTCGTCCCCTGCATTGGTGGCTATGACCACGCAGGTATTCCGGTCTACCGGAGCCGCAGCAAGGGCGGCCTCCAGATCCGGTTGCACGTATAGTTCCGCTGCCATCGGAAAGCGCTCGGAGGTGACGAAGTCTGGCCTGTCATCCACGACAGCAACCCGATAGCCTATAGTTCGGGCCAGTTTTGCTATTTCCAGGCCTACATGTCCCCCTCCGGCTATGAGTACTCTGGGTCTGGCACCAAAGACCTCGACAAGTACCTTCATGGCTCCGCCGCATTCCATATCCAGACTTTCCGGTCCGTGGCCGTGATCCAGGGCGTAATCGAGCATGACCGGTCGGTCAAAATCGATGGCCTTCCGGGCTTCTTCTATTACCTTCGCCTCGACCAGGCCGCCGCCGACGGTCCCGAAAGTGGAACCATCTGCCAGGACGATCATTTTGGCCTTGCCCCTCGGGGTGGATCCGCTTGAAGAGACTATTGTGGCCAAGGCAAAGGGAGTATTGCTTCCATTCAACTCGGATGCTTTTGAAAATAGATCCATAAAATATCCTTTCAACAAACCTCGCCATCGGCTGCAAGG
>MIBM01000326.1:4219-4471 GCA_001830645.1 Spirochaetes bacterium RIFOXYC1_FULL_54_7 | reverse complement strand
TTGCCCTGCTCAGGAAACCCGACCTGAACAAGGTGCAGCGGTTGCGTCCGAAGGCTTTGGAAACATACAGGGCCTTGTCCGCATTTTCAAGAATCCGGTTTGCATCTGGCTGATCACTCGTCTCTATCATCCTGGCACCTATGCTCGCTGTGACAGCCAGACTGGCCCCATTGTATTTTATGTATGTCTCTTCTACGGCTATCCGGATACGTTCGGCTACTTCAAGAAGGTGCAGGCCATCGCATTCAAGAA
>MIBM01000326.1:1381-4183 GCA_001830645.1 Spirochaetes bacterium RIFOXYC1_FULL_54_7 | reverse complement strand
CCGTATCCTCTGTCCGGGTAGTCTCTTTCAGTGTCCTGGCCACTGCATTCAACATCTCATCACCGGCCAGGTGGCCCCAGTGATCGTTGAACATCTTGAAATGATCAATATCTATCATAAGCACACCGGCGTTGGCACCATGGCGCTGGGACCTTGCTATTTCGTCTTCCAGGCGGCGAACGAAATAGTCATGATTGTACAAGCCGGTCTTTGGGTCGGTTATGGAGCTCTCGTGATGCAAGCCATTCTGGATACCCACGGAAAGAAACCTGATCAGACGATCCACATACATACGCTCGAGATCGGAATAGTCATCGCCAACTACTTTGGTGCCAAGGATGGCTATTCCATACATACCACCTATACCCCTCATCGGGAAGATCAGATGGGGTTCAAGGCGTCTGAACTCCTCGCTGAACGCACTTTGTCCCACTGAACCTTCCAGTTCATCGAAGGACACCAGAAAAGGATGCTCCAGGAAGTGAGCCTTCATGGTACGGTAGTCACGTGTATTGATCTGGTCTTCGGATAGCTTGAGGTTGCGGTAACAGTACTGGCGTATCCGGCTGCCCCGGGGGGGTTCCATTATGAAGGCCAGGAACTGGGGCACAAAATGATCAAGCAGCCTGGAGATGACAAACTCGAGCATTTCATCCACATCAGTCAGGGCTACCAACGCGGAAGCATCGCTGATGATTCGGTCAAGTTCGCGGTTTTCCATGCGCATCTCATCCAAAGCACCAATTGCCCCGGATGACTGGAGACTCTTGAATCGCTCGAGAAGACCCGGGCCCAGGTTTTCATCCGCCGATGCTGCCAAGCTACGTTCCACTCTGCAAGTCTAGCCCAGAAAGGCGTCTCTGTGAAGTACGAAAGATTTGGTTTAGGAACTACTGGTCACCGGGAGATGAAATTCAAAGCGGCTACCCTTTCCAGGGCCTTCGCTGAAGGCTGATACCTCGCCTCCACAAGCCCTAGCTGCGGCCCTTGCTATGGCGAGACCGACCCCGAAGCCACCGGTTGACCGTGAACGGGAAGGATCCACCCGATAGAACCGTTCGAAGATCCGATCCAGATGCGGTGAGTCTATGCCTGATCCCCAATCGGTTACAGAAAGTACGGCCTCTTTTCCTTCCAGCCCCAGCTCGATCTCGATTTTGGCCTTGGGAGAGTTCCGGATGGGGACAGAACTTGAAGTCTGAGTGGGGACAGAGCTTGTAGCCTGTGGTACCCCGTATCTGACAGCATTGCTTACCAGGTTTTCCATGACCTGCAGGAGCAATATCCTGTCTGATTTCACAAGAAGCGTATCCTGGTGAAGAAGATCAATCTCCAGTCCTGCCGCCGCTGCAGAACCTGAAAAATTGCCAGCTACCTCCTTGACCAGAGATACAAGATCAACAGCAGTATATTGGGGCTCACAAGCAGCAATTTCCATGTCCGCAAGGCCTTCAAGGCTTCGTGCAAGATCGGTTAGTCTGTCTATATCGGCAATGCAGGCAGTCAGGATTGCGGTATCACAAGGGAGTACTCCATCGGAAAGACCTTCCAGTTTTACGCGGAGTGAGGCCAGAGGAGTCCGTATCTCGTGGGAGGCATCAACGACAAGGCGTCTACGCAGTTCATCCTGGGCTTCAAGGGTTTTTGCCATACTGCCCAGGGAAGATCCCAACTCATCAAGCTCGACTATGCCTGACCCCCGTACACGCAATGAGTAATCACCTGTTGCCACGGCTCTCGCTACGGAGGCTGCGCTAAGCACGGGATCAGCCAGTCTGGCAGCACTTGCAACGCCGGCAAGGGCTGCCAGGACCACTACGACCGCACCGGCAGCCAAAAGACCCCGGTTAAGGGCAGCTATGAAGTTCATATCTGCATCACGATAGTACACCGGGCCCCAATACCCGACTACCAGGCTGGCTTCTTCAACCAGGTACCTGTCATTGAGGCCATGGCTCGCCGGTGCGTGAACCAGAGAGAGTACCCGTTCGCTGTAAGAGCCCGAATTGTCCCTGCCAATTCCTGCCATACGTTCTGCCATCGACGAAACCATAGTGGCACACAGGCCCGCATTGTGGGTTCTGGCATCCCAGAGTATCGAACCGTCATGAGCTACCAGAGTCAGCAGAAACCCATCTTCCAGAGCGGTGATGCCGTATCGTTCCACGGCAGCCAGGTTCCAGGTTCCGTCACCGTAGCGGGCTGACGTCACGGTTCTTGCCAATGTATCGATCCGGGCATCGATGCTTGCGGCTACATACTGGTCAAAGCGCCCCCTGAGAGCGGAGGTCGACAGTAGACCAGCCAGGATCAAAGCCCCTGCGGCCAGCAGGATGTGAGACAAGGCAAGGAGGGTTCTCAGCCTCGTCATTGCCAGACTCCAAGCCGGTATCCAAGCCCCCTTACAGTTTCTACAAGCTTTGGGGAGCCGGGATCTGTCTCAATTTTCTTGCGCAGGTTCCTGATATGGACATCCACGGTCCGGTCATAACCATCATAGTCATCACCCAGTGCACGGTCTACAATCTCAGCCCTGGTAAAAATCCTGCCCGGTCTTGAGGAAAGCAGTTCCAGCAGACGCCATTCCGTTGCTGTCATGTCCAGACGATGGCCGGCTTTGCGCACCATGCGGGCCTCCCTGTCTATCTCGACGTTTCCAAACCTCAGTATGCCGGAATGGTCGATGAATTGGTTGGGGATATTGGCGGCAACGGTGGGAACCGTGCGCCGCAGGACAGCCCGGGCTCTGGCCAGCAGCTCCCGGGGGCTGAATGGTTTCTCCAGATAGTCATCCGCACCGGC
>MIBM01000326.1:967-1339 GCA_001830645.1 Spirochaetes bacterium RIFOXYC1_FULL_54_7 | reverse complement strand
GAGCATTATGATGGCGATCGAACTTCTGGCCCTGAATCGGCGGCACAGTTCCACTCCCGACAGATCGGGAAGCATAAGGTCCAGGACGGCCAGGGAGTATGGTTTCTGACCGTCCTGGATATCCGCTCTGAGGTGGAGGGCGGATATTGAATGTTCGAAAAGGGATAGGGCATGGAGTCCTGTATAGGCCAAGTCCACGATCCATCCTTCCTTTTCGAAATATGCTTTGACCGTCACGGCTATGCCTTCCTCGTCGTCGACAACGAGTATCCTTTCCATGTGTGGCTATTGGATGATGTCGAAAGGACGGAGGAGTTTCTGCACTTCCACCATCTTGCCGTCGGGGCCATCTACTGGCACCAAGGCCAGGAT
>MIBM01000326.1:0-956 GCA_001830645.1 Spirochaetes bacterium RIFOXYC1_FULL_54_7 | reverse complement strand
CTACCGCAGGGTTTCCCCCAGCGGCTGATACAAGTCCAGGATCGAGGATGAGTACCCAGTCCTTGTCGTTTTTCCTGGCCTCCGCAGCCCATTCGACCATGGCATAGTCATCCAGCATCACACTGTAATGCCTCATCTGGGCATGGTAGCCAAGTATACCCCGGGCAGCCAGGACAAGAGCGGCCATGACCGCCTTTGGTTCAGCAGAGGAGGCCTTGCCCCCGGATGCCAGGTCAAAACGACCGACAAGACGACCATCCTCCACGGTCCAGACCGCGCTTTGCCCCCCAGGCAGCCTGTCAGGAACCATTCCTGCCGCCAGGAAAGGTGTGGCATCTATTGAGAGCAATGCATCCGGGTTCCCTGCGAAATCCAGTGCCAGACTGAACAGGTCTCCAGCCGGCGACTCGATGACAAGATAGCCATCCTTGGGGAAAGCTTCCATGGCAGTTGTCATGGTGCCAAAGCTGGATACAGCGTACCTGGCAATAACATCAGTGGCAGCGCAACCTCCCAACAGGACTGTCAGAATGACGCTGTATAGTACCGATAGCCGCAGCTTCATAGCTTTTTCAGATTTCATGGTTTTCCTGTTCTACCCCCGAGGGCTTGCTGTTTCCATCTTTCTCAGATCATCCTGCCTAGGGTAACGACCAGCTCTTCGACAATGTCATCATCCCCGGCCCGTACCCTGTCAATCAGGCAGTGCTTCATGTGATGCTCCAGCACCACCAGGGAGGCCTTGCCCAGGGCAGCCCTGGCTGCCGATATCTGGGCCAGTACCTCATCACAATATGCATCTTCGGCTATCAGGCGCCGTAGCCCCCTGGCCTGGCCCTCTATGCGTGCCAGTCTGGCATCGAGGGCTTTTTTGAGTTCATCTGGCCGCTCTGTCTTCCTGCAGCACGCGGTGCAGGCTTGTTCATCATGGGCCATTCTCAGGGCCTCCTGAAGCG
>MIBM01000325.1:706-5874 GCA_001830645.1 Spirochaetes bacterium RIFOXYC1_FULL_54_7 | reverse complement strand
ACTGCGTAAGGAAATTTATTTAAAAATGTGCTATCGCACATGGCGCCGTACCCAAGTGGTAAGGGAGAGGTCTGCAAAACCTTCATGCAGCGGTTCAAATCCGATCGGCGCCTTGAAAGAAAAACCCCGGCCCCGCCGGGGTTTTTCTTTCAAGGCGCCGATCGGGAGTGAGAGGAATGGGGTTTTATGCGCGGCTGCAAGCCGCGCGGCACTCACCGATCGGGTATGAGGCTGCGCCCGGGATACCGGACTGTTCTTCAAGGCGCCGATCGGGAGTGAGAGGAATGGGGTTTTATGCGCGGCTGCAAGCCGCGCGGCACTCACCGATCGGGTATGAGGCTGCGCCCGGGATACCGGACTGTTCCAGGTGGCGCCGATCGGGAGTGTAGGGAAGAATATTGTCGTGCGCGCTGAAAGCGCGCTGTCGTCGTGTCTCGGGCCTACAGGCCGCCTCGTTCGCTGACGCGGCCCTCCATGGCCGCTTCTTATGACTGGGGTAAGCCCCAGACCCTGAGGCGCTGCGCCAGTATACTGGCGACGAGTCTCGCGCCTCATGGCGCCTGCGCGCCGTGCTCACTCGGTTCGAATCCGTCCCTTCGGGCCGGTTGCCGCATGGAATGGATTGTAGTGCGCGCAATAGCGCGCCTCGTCATCCCCTATTCTCCTATTAAAAAACCGCCCTGAAGGCGGTTTTTTGGAGAATGGGGGATTCGAACCCCCGACCTATTGATTGCGAACCAATCGCTCTACCAACTGAGCTAATTCCCCGGGGTGGCTGTGGGCTGCACAGCCAATCAGTGGCGGTATGATAGCTAATCGGGCTTGGTGCGTCAAGGCGATCATGGGTGCCTTGGCTACTGGTCAGGTTCTCATGGGTGCCAGGGCATCATAGAGTCTGGACCTGCGTGCCAGAAGGTCCAGGTAGATAGTGTGGCGTATTGCATCCGGTTCGAAGCTGTTGTCCTGGCTTATGGCTTTTGAGCTTGCAGAAGGGCGGCTTGCAGCCTCATGGGCCAGGGCATGGCTGGGATAGTGGCCCAGGTGTACAGCTGCGTTTATCCAGGCTCCGGTGGCGGTGGCTTCGGCGTCCAGGGCTACGGAAACCAGCTTGCCGAACATGTCTGCCAGAATGTGGTTGAATCCGCTGAATCGGGTCAGGCCTCCGGCAATGAAAACCCTCGCCTTGGGTCCTGTCAGCTCTTCCATCAGGTTGAGGTTTTCTGCCATCTCCGCTGCTATGCCTTCCAGTACGGCCCTGGCCAGGTGGCCCCGGCTGGTGGACAGGCTTATGCCGTAGAAGGTTCCGCTGGCTTTTGAGTCCCAGCGCGGCGCTCCAGCTCCGGTGAAGTGAGGCAGGAGTATGGTGCCCTCCGCACCGGGTGGTGCGGCGTCAACCTCGGCATTGACCCTGCCGAAGGCCTCTGAGCCTGTGCTTCTACTGTCGTAGAAGTTTTCCGCAAACCAGCGGTATACAACGCCGCTGGCTGGTATGGTCGCCTCCACCACGAACTTTCCGGGGATGGCCGACACATTGCAGAACAGCCTCATCTTGTCATCATGCAGTGGCTTGTCAGCCAGGCTGATGACGTACGAACCCGTGCCGGTATTGGCCACTACGTCTGTATTGCTCAGAAGGCCCATGCCAAGGGCAGCGCACTGCTGGTCGCCTCCGGCTGATATGACGGGTATGCCTGGCTCAAGACCGGTTGCCCCGGCCATTCCGGTGGTCAGAATGCCGGCAGTTTCCCCAGGATCCATGAGCGGGCATAACTTGGATGCCGGCAGACCGAAGATTTCAAGGAGGGTGGGATCCCATTCCCGATTCTCCAGGTTGTACAGGTTTGTGCGGCTGGCCATGCTACGGTCGGTAACGAAGTCTCCGGTCAGCAGATGCATGAGGTAGTCCTGCACGCCGAAGAACTTTGCGGTCCGGGCAAAGATTTCCGGCTTGTGGTCGCGCAGCCAGCGCATCTTCACCGCGGAGAATACGGAGGTGATGGGCAGGCCCGATCGTGCATAGACTTCAGGCGCGCGGTACACAAGGGCCTTGCACAGGCCTTCGGTGCGCAGATCCTGCCACATGATGGCCGGGTGCAGGGGCAGACCGGCTTCATCCACGGGAATCACCACTGAGCGGTTGCTGGACAGGGACAGGGCTGCTACACGGAGATCCTGCGATTTGGCAGCCGCGGCGGTTTCAGCAAGCACCGAAGGCAGGGCAAGCTTCCAGCTGTCCGTCGCCTGCTCCACCAGACCTCCAGGAAGGTAGGATGGCGGGTTTTGTATCTGGCTTATATGCAGGATCCGTCCTTCCGGTGAGAAGAGGATTCCGCGCATGCTGGTCGTCCCGGTATCCACGGCTATGATGCAGTCTTTCATCAATGCAATCCTTTTATGGTGTCCCGACTATGGCGTCCCGATGATTTTGATCGTTCGATCATCCATCGTAGCCAAAAAAACATAAATATATCAATGTACTAAAGACATACTTGTTGTTTACTATGATAGGGTGGATACAAGAAGCATAATTGAAGGGAAAGAAGTTCAACCATGGCATCCAATGCGGTAGTTTTCAAGCGCAGGCGGCTTATTGTAGAGACAGTAGACAGGCTGGGCACGGCTTCGGTGGAAGAGTTGGCCCAGGCCTTGGCTGTTTCGGCCATCACCATACGCAGGGATCTTGATCATCTGCACAACGAGGGGTCCCTGATGCGGAAGCACGGTGGTGCGGTTTCAGCCACGGCGGGGCTTGATGGTATTCCCGAGAAGAACCTGAACGAGAAGGATGTCCTCAATATAGAGGAAAAGTTGCGCATAGCCGCCAGAGCCGCCCTGTTGGTGGATGACGATGAGATACTGTTCATGAACTCCGGTTCCACAACCCTCTGTTTCTATAAGGCCCTGGAAAACCGCCGGCTCAAGCTGATAACCAACAATGCGGCGGTCATAGCTGCCGGGCGCGGCTCCGGGGTCGAACTGATGATCCTCGGCGGTGAATACCGGGAGCAGTCACAATCCCTGGTCGGCGAGTTTGCCCTCAATGCAATCAGCAATATCTACGCCGACCATACCATCCTGGGCACCAATGGTATCAGCATCGAGAAAGGCCTGACTACCAGTGTCTACCAGGAGTGCAGTGTAAACCAGGCCATGATCGAACACACCCACGGCAAGGTCATTGTCCTGGCCGATTCAAGCAAGATCGGCAAGGTGGCAAATTTCGTATCGTCTCCACTGTCCAGGGTCGATGTCATTGTCACCGACTCAGCTTGTCCCGAGGAATTCCTGGAAAGCATGGCAGCCTTCGGCATCGAAGTAATCCTGGCCTGAATCCCATCCGGCAGTTGTACTCCGGGTAATCCGGGGAGTAGAAATCTTGAAATGATCATATATATGATCGTTTATATGAAAAACGATTGAAATACGCTAAAAAATTTGATAAAAATGAAAAATATTGCTTGCCAAATGTGAATTCTGACCCTATCCTGAGCTTGTTGTGGATCGTTTCGCAGCGTAACGATCACATGATGGCAGCAGTATTGCAGGCCATGCACCGACTCAGGAGGCGTATATGAACAAAACCAGGATCATTGCGGCAATTCTAATTCTTGCCGTAGCGGCGGCAGCTTTTGCCGCGGGCGGTACCGAAGCGGCCCCAGCCGGCCCCAAGGCTTACAAGATCGCCTACATCCCGACCAGCGTAGGCCAGCCCAACACCAATGCGTGGCTGGAAGGTATGATGCGTGAATTCCGCAAATACCCCACCGTAACGGTCCAGTCCTTCGATCCCCAGCTCAAAGCCGAGCTTCAGGTCACGTACATGGATGACGTGATCAACCAGAAGTACGACGCCATCGTGCTCCAGGCTCAGGACGCGGCGGCCCTCTCAGCCTCCGTAAAGGCAGCCGAGGATGCCGGCATTCCCGTCTACACCATCAACCTGGCCACCATCCAGAAACATACCGCCAGCGTCCAGATGGCAGACATCTCCGCCGGCTACCTGGTCGGCAAGGAAATGGGCAAGCAGATCGGCGGCAAGGGCAATGTGGCCATCATCCAGTCACCCCCTGGGGCCCTCCTGGGCGTGAACCGGGAGAAGGGTTTCCGCCAGGCCATAGCCGAGCTGTATCCCAACATCAAGGTTGTGGGAGCTCAAAGCGCAGAAGGCTGGAAGAAGGAAATCGCCATCACAATCGCCAACAGCTTCCTCCAGGCCAACAGCCAGCTTGACGGTATCTTTGCAGTTAACGACAACATGGCAGAAGGTGCCATGATAGCCGCCGAAGCCGCCGGTCGCCTGGACAAGATCAAGATCTGGGGCGCCAATGGCCAGAAGAGCACCATCGAACTGATCGAGCAGGGCAAGCTTGCCGGCACTGCCTACAACAACTCCTTTGCCCAGGGAACCCTCATTGCAGAAATGATCATGGAGCGCCTGACCAAGAACCTCGGCCCCGCCAAGGAAGCCCAGACCAATGTCATCCAGATTCCACCCTTTGCCGCTATGAAGGATACTGTCGGGCAGATAGCCGCCGCCGACCGCTGGTAACAGCACCCGACTGACTGACGGCGGAGCACATGCTCCGCCGTTTTTCCCATCCGTAAAATGGAGGTTGCCTGTGTCCCATCACGCAATTCGCAGGTTGATACTGATCGGATTGATGCTGGTCATTATCGTGATCCTGACTGTGCTCAATCCGATATTCCTGAGTACCGGCAATATCATGAAGATGCTCCAGGAGGCTTCCCAGACCGGCATTGTGGCGGTTGGCTTTACCCTGGTGATGATCACCGCAGGCATCGACATGTCAATCGGAGCGGTCATCGCGGTCACCTCGATGGTCTGCATCAATTTCCTAACCAGGACAAACATGCCTGTCCCTGTCTTTGTGTTCCTGAGCCTTGGCGTTGGAGCCCTGACCGGCCTGGTCAACGGTGTATTCATCACCAAGTTCAAGCTTCCCGAGTTCATAGTAACCCTTGCTACCAGAGGAATCCTGACCGGTGTGGCTCTGGTCATAGCCGTCAAGGATTCGATGGGCTTTGTGCAGAATGTGTACATACAGAACGAGGCCTTCCTGTGGTTCGGCGGCAGGACCTTCGGAGGTCTGTACCGCACCACTGTCGCCTTCGTGATTCTGGGAGTCGGCACCCAGATCTTCCTCAAG
>MIBM01000325.1:463-572 GCA_001830645.1 Spirochaetes bacterium RIFOXYC1_FULL_54_7 | reverse complement strand
ATTCATATCTTCCCGAATGATGACTGCCATGCCAGAGCTGGGCATTGGCTCAGAGATGGATGTCATAGCCTCAGTGGTCATCGGCGGTACTGCCTTCAGCGGCGGCTCC
>MIBM01000325.1:0-432 GCA_001830645.1 Spirochaetes bacterium RIFOXYC1_FULL_54_7 | reverse complement strand
TCTTCCTGGCACTTATCAAGAACGGCATCCTGAAGCTGGGCATATCACCCTGGGTGCAGCCCATAGTCATCGGTGGCATCATCGTCGTAACGGTCATCATCGATGTCTGGCAGAAGAAGTTGTCCGAGAAGCTGGTTACCCGAGCCAAGATGAGACGGCTGGCCCTGCAGGAAGCCAGAGCGACCATAGGGCAGGGTGGTCCCCGGGCGGGCAGCCCGGCTGAAGGGCCGTCCGCAGGACGAAGGAGCTGATCATGGAAGCTGCACGCAACAACGACAGCCCCCTCCTGGAGTGCAAGGGCATAACCAAGTCGTACAACGGTCCTCTGGTACTGGACTCTGTGGACTTCTCGGTAGTCAGGGGCGAGGTCCATGCCCTGGTCGGCGAGAACGGCGCGGGTAAATCCACCCTTATCAAGATAATAACCGGGGC
>MIBM01000324.1:3555-5738 GCA_001830645.1 Spirochaetes bacterium RIFOXYC1_FULL_54_7 | reverse complement strand
TGGCTTTGCCCGCCGGGGCATCGGCCAGTTCCCGGTCTCGGTGGCCCTGGTGGGCATGCGCGACCTGCGGGACTACCTGGTGCGCAGCAAGGATGGGGTGGCCCTCAACCCGGGCAGCCCCTTCAATATAAAAGAAGACTCCGCCACCTTGGCCAATTTCGCCCCTTCCGACGTGGCCGCCCTGGCGGCCCAGCATACCGCCGACTCAGGCCAGATCTTTGCTGCGGAGGCCCTGGACCTGGTCTGGGACTTTACCCGGGGCCAGCCCTGGCTGACCAATTCCCTTCTCAAAAAATGTGTCTGGGAGCTCTGCCCGGACGGACAACCGGTCGGACCGGAACACATCCGGGAAGCCCGGGAGCGGCTCATCGTGCAGCGGGCAGTACACCTGGACAGCCTTGCGGAGCGGCTGCGCGATGCCCGGGTCAGGCACATCGTCCAGACCATCCTCGTCGGCGGCAGCGACCCGACCCTGACGATGGGGGACGACTTCCTCTTTGCCCAGGACCTGGGCCTTGTAGTTAAGGGACCAGGCGGTCCGGAAATAGCCAACCCAATCTACCGGGAGGTGATAGCCCGGGTGCTTAGCCAGGGCATGCAGGACGCCATCCCGGCCCCCGAGTTCCTCTGGAGGAGCCCCGACGGCACCCTGGCCATGGATGCCCTGTTCAAAGAGTTCCAGAGGTTCTGGCGCCGCCACGCCGACAGCTGGGAGGCAAAGGCGGACTACACCGAGGCCTTCCCCCACCTGCTGCTCACAGCCTTCCTGCAGCGGGTGGTCAACGGCGGAGGCCGGGTGGAGCGGGAGTATGCCGCCGGCCGGGGCCGCATGGACCTGGCTATCCTCTACGGCGGCCGGTGGAACATCATCGAGATCAAACTGGTCCACCCCCAGGACAGCCGCAAGGCCACCGTCGAGGAAGGCTTGCAGCAGATCCTCCGCTACCGGGACCAGATGGCTCCCGGCGCAGCCTGCTGGCTCGTCGTGTTTGACCGCACCCCAGCCGGGCGGCAGAAAAGCTGGGAGGAACGACTGAGCTGGGAATTGGTGGAAGCCCCGAGCGGGGCGGTCACTGTGGTCGGAGGCTGACGGAAACCGGCAGAATCCCGTCGATGAAAAACCTGAAAAATCAAGCCGGCATTGACCTTCCGACCCAAACCACAGGGTAAAGTTGCCGCAGCGCCGGTCTTTACCAGAGTTCCCAGAAGATGAAGGAGGTCGGCTTCTTCGATCTTTCTGAGGATGGTCTGATCTCAATTCCTATGAAAACGAACTAGCAGCGCAATTCTATAGTCCCGCTCTGGAAGCAGGAAACCGTCTCCAGTTGGGGCCGCTGGATCTCTGGACAAACATAATGGTGGTACCCTATTTCTGGTTTACCTCGACCCAGACAATCGGGATCACTCCCCTGGTTTCCACAGAAGGAAGCAACAGCTATTCTGGCCAGGGTTACCCCTACATTGCGGTAAAGCTGCAGCCGACCCTGTTCCGGTTCTTCTCCCCCGATGCCGAATACGAATTCCAGCGCCTCAACTTCTCAAACCTGGACCCCGTGGATGACAGCACGTGGACCACGATAGAAAACAGCTATACCGTACATACCCTTGGCGTGCGTGGCAGCTTCCGAATCCCCTTGTTCACCAAGGGCCGGGCAGAGATCGGTTCCGGGCGCAAAGTTACCTGGACCGTACCTGAGGATGGCAAGACAGTGGTGGACAACAAGGGTATCTTCAAGCTGACTTTCAGCCTGGAGAAATAGAAGCTCTGGCAAAAAACGCCCTGATATTCAGGGATACAGGGTCGATTCAAGAGCCTAGGCTCTCACCTCCGCCCCCAGGGAAACCTGATGATCCAGGCCGTGCCGCCTTCCCGAGACAACTGCCAAGTGCCGCGTAGCTGGTCTGAGAGGGAGACTATCAGCTGGAGCCCCAAGGATTGCACGGCACTCGGTTCAATATCGGGAGGCAATCCCTTGCCATTGTCGGCAAACACCAACTCGACAAAGCCGTCTGGCATTGTTCTTGTGACAATGTGAATAGCGGGGTCGGGGGTTGTTGCATCAAAGGCGTATTTGATGGCATTGGTGAACAGCTCATTGATTATCAAGCCACAGGGTACAGCCGAATCTATGTCCAGATCGATGGCCATGAGCTCCAACGACACTCGTGGAATTACCGGACCG
>MIBM01000324.1:0-3536 GCA_001830645.1 Spirochaetes bacterium RIFOXYC1_FULL_54_7 | reverse complement strand
TCCAGTCCACGATAGTGCTTATGTACTCACCTAAGTCGATATGCGAGAAATCACGGGACTCGTACAGGAGTTCATGGATGGTGGCCATAACCCTGACCCGGTCTATGGATTCGACGAAGGCACCATCATCCATCCCGGAAGCCTGGGCCTTCAGGTTGAGCAGGCTTATTATCAGCTGGAGATTGTTTTTCACCCGGTGGTGGATCTCCTTGAGCAGGACTTCCTTTTCCTTGAGGTTGGCTACCATCCTGGCTTCCGCATCCTTGGCCTCGCTGACATCCACGAAAGTAACTACAATCCAGTCACCGATAACCGCGGTGCCGCCTATGACTTTCTTTGCGGTTCCATCCCGACAGACCAGTTCTCCTTCAAAATGGTCATCTGGAACCTTGTCCATATATAATATAGCCAGATGATCAGCCCAGTGCGTCTGAGCCATTTTACGGTACGCTTCGTCTGGATACATCCGTAACCACCAGGTACGCAGGTCCGGCAATTCACTTGGTGTCCAGCCAAAACTTCTGGTAACCGCACGGTTGATATGAAAGACAGATTCCTGTTTGTCCATGACGAGTACCGGTATGGGCATGAAATCCATGATTCCTTCCAGCCTGCGCTCGTTTTCCTGGATGCGCTGCTCACGCTCCTTGACCGCAACCACCGCTTCACGGTAGCCATCGGCCAAGGGAGCCAGGTCTTTGAAACCCCGGTAGTAGAGTGTCGTGTCATAGTCACCATCCGCCACCGCTGTGGCATGGCTGTACAGCGACTTGATGTCGAGGTCCAGTATCCTCAGTATGAACATGATGAATACCATGACCACAAGGCTTATCCCCACCACCGATATAACTACGGAAGACTTCAGTAGCCTGGACTGGGCAAATATGCTGTCCGCATCCTCGGAGACAATGACAGTCCAGCCGGATAGACCCGGCACAGGAGCCCAGCAGATCAGACGTTCCGGTTCGCCGGGTTTCTGGACAAGCCTGCTTCCTGCCACCAGGTTTGCATCATCCCGGTACCAGCCTTCCAGGGCTACCGAACTCCGTTCCGAAACAAGGTGTGAGTCCCGGTGGGCAACATAGTAGCCATGGTGGTCTACGATGGCGATTGTCTCGGCCCCATGGATAGGCAGGGCCATTATGTACTCCCCGATCGCCTCGAGGTTGAGGTAGGCAACAGCAAGCCCCTTAAGCCCCGGGACAGCCATGACAGCAGTAGGGGCGTAATCACCCTCTGCAATGAAGGAAGGCGATAGATAGGGCTGGCTTGAATGTCTGGTGGCAATGAAAAAATCCCTGTTTGACACATCAAAGAACAGCTCGCGAGACGGCTTCGAAGCGAATTCCACCTGCCCGTCAAGATTTACCAGCATCACCGAGCTGAAGGCGGGGTACAGCAGACTGAGGGTTTCAGTAGTCTCCTGGATCCAGAAGCTTTCCGAGCCAGCCAGGTGCAGTGCCAGACGGTAACCATTGAGGAAGGTTGCCATGTCATTGGCAAGTGTAACGGCCAGCAACCGGTTCCTGGCCGATACTTCCTCTTCCATACGCCGGGCAAGAGAACTGCTGAACACAATGCCGCTGACACTGGCAGCAAGCAATATGGAGCCAAACCCGATGGTCAGGGCGGAGGACGCCCGCAGCCTCGAACGGACTGTCCTGACTACGTGATCTGTCATGCCGGCATCATTCGATTTTTCCGAGGGTGACGATGCGCATCCCATCGACCCGCTTCAGGTACAGATCCCGCTTGGCATCTCCGTACTCATCAAGAAGTATGGTTCCCGCAAGTCCTTCAAATCGATCGATCGCCTGCAACTCCAATCCAATCCGGCCAGGATCGGCATCGGCTTTTTCCAGCGCATCCATTGCAAGACTCATGGCATCCCAGGTTTGTATGGCACCGAAACCGGGAGGCATGCCATACAGGTCGGCATAGCGCCTGGAAATATCCTGTACTCCAGGATGATCCTGGTCGGTCTGATGGACAAAGACGGCCCCATCCACGGCTTTGCCACCGAAGGCAACAAGGTCGTCCGTACCAGCCCAGCCACTCACATACAGAGGCGCCAGGAGGCCACGTATCGACAGTTCCTGAGCCAGGGTCCCGGTGTCCATGGAACTTGCAATGATCACCACTGCCTGATAACGATCCTCCTCAGGCCTGGTCGCCAGGGACTCGATGTACTGGTAGTCGATATCGGCAATGCGCGTGAAGCGAAGGTCGGCGACGATCCCCGGTTTCCGGCCAAGGGTCTGGGCATAGGTATCCGCATAGGCAGCGTTACCTGCGGCGGCCAGCAACAATATCCGCTCGATACCGCGTTCCCTCATGTGATGTGCCAGGGATGGCCCGTCACCTGCGGAACTCATGATGGTCCTGTAAAAGCCGTCTTTCAGGCCTGTCAGGGCATCAGAGGTCGCAGAAGGGCTGACAAGCGGCACCCTCTCGGCCTCGGGGATGGTGAGAGCCGCAAGCGCCGCGGAACTGGTATAATACCCCACGACAAGCACCGCGCCTGCATCGACAAGCTCGCGGGTCAACGCTGCCACGGTGGTATCGTCGCTGGCAAGATCCCTGATCTCAAGGTGTAGAGGCCTGCCATCTATCCCCCCTGCTTCGTTTGTTTCCTGAACGAACAGGGTTGCGGCATTGCGACCTTCAACGCCCAGCATATGATCCGGTCCGGAGAGGCTGGCTGCAAATCCGATGACAACAGGCTGGGGCTGCGTGCAGCCTGAAAACAGTACCATAAGACAGGTCACTGCCAGGCAATTCAATTTTTCAATGCCCGATGTCTGACGGAAACTATCTGACATTTTCCCCTCCACCCCGGATACATGATTCCATGATTATAATCAAATCGAGCTATCTTGTCTTTTCATCCAGGCAGGTGCAATTCCAATCGTCCGAAGGCCGAGTCAGTCCGCTATCCTCTTTACCTTCCGCAAGAATCATGACAAGCTTGAGGTAGTATGCAATACTTGTTCGCGGCCCTTGTGCTTGCCCCACTTTCCGGCTTCCTCTGGGCCTTCTTCCTGCGATGGAAACATACACCCCGTATCATTCCTGAGACAGTGCCAGGCCTTAGCCTCCGCCTTTCCCATTCCGGCGGCATGATAGAAACCCTGACCTTGCCAGCCGGCCGGATACGTTGCGGCTTCTCGCCAGACTTCGATATCGACCTTACACACTACATAAAGCCCGGACGAACCGCCGGCAAAGTTCCGGTTGAGGAGCTGGCCTTCCAGCTGGCCGACGCCAGGCTGGCTGTCACTGCCCACAGCAAGGTCATGATGAACGGTGTGGAGCGTACGTCCGGGTCCATTCCGGCAAACAGCTCCCTGCTGTTCAAGACCTGCAGGTTTACCTTCCTTGGCCAGACAGAAATCCAGATGGAACGAAGTGTCTATCCAGGTGCATCGGCCCTGAGGAAACTGGCCGCAGCACCTGCGGCGGCCAGCCTGGCGGCTGTGATGCTACTGGTCCTTGGCCTGGTCGACCTTGGCACATCGGGATATTTCGAGAGACTT
>MIBM01000323.1:8130-10767 GCA_001830645.1 Spirochaetes bacterium RIFOXYC1_FULL_54_7 | reverse complement strand
GGATGGCAAGCCGGCGGGTTATGCCCTTGGCGAACCCATAGCCAAGGCCAGGATGTTTGCCGTCCATTTCGAGAAGGCACTCGGCGCCTACAAAGGGCTCTACCAGTTCCTGAACCAGGCCTTTGCCCAGGCCCTTCCTGCTTATTTCAAGTATGTAAACCGGGAGCAGGATCTGGGGGATGAGGGGCTGCGACAGGCCAAACTGACCTATCGACCCTGTGGATTCGTGCGGAAATACCGGGTATTACCACACTGAAAGAAGGTCCGCTATGGTGACTTTGTTGAATGGAATCAATCCTGTCGTCCTGGCCCTGCTGGCCACCATGTTTACCTGGGCCGTCACGGCTGCAGGTGCGGGGCTTGTCTTTTTCTTCAAGAAGATAAACCAGACTGTTCTGAACATGATGCTTGGCTTTGCATCAGGCATCATGATCGCAGCCAGTTTCTGGTCTCTGCTCAATCCTGCCATTGCAATGGCAGAAGTCATGGGGATGAATCCCGTTGTTCCGGCAGTAACTGGATTCCTTGGTGGCGGTGCCTTTCTGTTCCTGGTTGACCGGCTCCTTCCGCATCTTCATTTAGGGCAATCAACCGATCAAGCCGAAGGTATCAAGACATCCTGGCAACGCAGTGTCTTGCTGGTGTTGGCTATAACACTTCATAACATACCCGAAGGTCTGGCTGTCGGTGTAGCTTTCGGTGCATTGGCCGTACCAGGCACCACCGCCAGCCTTGGGGCAGCTATCGCCCTGGCCATAGGTATCGGACTCCAGAACTTTCCCGAAGGAGCGGCGGTTTCCATACCGCTGCGGAGGGAAGGCTTCACGCGTACCAAGGCCTTCATGTATGGGCAGGCTTCCGGAATAGTGGAACCCCTGGCTGGTGTAATCGGCGCTGCCCTGGTGGTGTTCATTCAGCCCTTGTTGCCTTTTGCGCTTGCCTTTGCGGCAGGAGCAATGATCTACGTGGTCATCGAGGAACTGATTCCTGAGGCGCAGCTTCATGGCAGTTCCGACTACTCCACTATCGGTGGTATGCTGGGCTTTGCGGTAATGATGCTCCTGGACGTTGCCCTAGGCTGAGCCCAAGCAACCGGATACACCATGAATAGGCAAATATCCTTCCGGAAGTAGCCAGGTCTTCCTGCAATCAGGCGCGGTACTTGAATTTGTAGCCGACGGGTGTTTGACAAACTCCCTGACTCGTTGGACAATGATGCCTACTGTTGCCATCAATCCAGGAGGCCGGGGGTATCGTCGGGATGAGCCGCAATTCCGTCTATGACAGCATCGTGGTCGGTGCAGGGCTGGGTGGGCTATGCGCCGCCTTCGAGTTGGTCCGGGGTGGACAGAAAGTCCTGCTTCTGGAGCAGCACAATCTACCCGGCGGTTTTGCCACCAGCTTCGTACGTGGCCGTTTCGAGTTCGAGCCATCCCTCCACGAGTTGCCCGACATGCGATCCATACGCGAGGCTACTGGTGTAGTCCGTTATCTTCAGGACGATGCCCGGCTGGATATCAAGTTCCTTCCGGTACCCGAGGCATATCGCTTGATCCTGACCGATGACAGGGTGAATGTCAGGGTGCCCTTCGGTATAGACGCCTTCATTGATACGATAGAGCAACAAGTGCCTGGCAGCAGGGAGTCCGTTACCGCTTATATGGATCTGTGCGGACAGGTTCAGGCTGCTTTCCAGTACCTGAACACCAACAAGGATCATCCCGATTATCTGAAGGTTCTTAAGGAGCACGGTAATTTTGTGCGTACCGCCTCTGCCACCGCTGCGGAGGTAGCCAGTGCCATCGGCGTTCCACCGAAGGCTCATGATCTGCTGTTCGCCTACTGGTGCTACCTTGGCGTTCCGGACAGCAGGCTGTCCTTTCCCATCTGGGCTTCATTGCTCCACTCATACATCTCTTCCGGCGCGGTGATACCGGCGCTGCGGTCCCACGAGATTTCATGCGCCTTTGTACAGCGGATAGAGGAACTGGGCGGTGAGGTCCGCTGCAACACCCAGGTACGGAAGATCCTTGCGGGTCAGGGAACAGTCCATGGCGTACAGACTTCGTCCGGAGAGACCATCCGCGCTACCAATGTCATCTCCAATGCCTCGCCGACCCTGGTCTTCAATTCATTGGTGCATCCCCGCGCCGAGGTCCCCCCCCAGGCACTGAGGAACATCAATGCCCGGAAGCACGGCTTCAGTGTGATGGTTGTGTATCTTGGCCTGGATGTGGACATGAAGACCCTGGGCTTGAGCGACTACAGCTATTTCATCTCGCCTCATATGCGTACCGACAGGCTGTACGAAGAATTGTACAAGCTGGATTCAAAGGAGATCATGCAGGCCTCGGTCTGCCTGAATGCCGCCAACCCAGGATGCTCGCCACCGGGCACCACTATTCTGTCCCTCACGGCAGGGTTCCGCTCCGAAGCCTGGGCTCAGGTGAAGGGGCATGAGTATTTCCGCACGAAGACTGCCCTGGCCGAGAGGCTCATCCGGCAGTTCGAGGATGCCACGGGAGCGGATATACGTGGTCACATCGAGGAAATGGAAGTAGCCACGCCCCAGACTTTTGCACGCTATACCGGAGCCCATGATGGCATAGTGTATGGCTATGAACCGGAACCCTGGGA
>MIBM01000323.1:7120-8089 GCA_001830645.1 Spirochaetes bacterium RIFOXYC1_FULL_54_7 | reverse complement strand
TCGGGCAAGGCGGCGGCCGAAAGGGTCCTTGCCCGGACTTCCGGGGGAGCAGCACGATGAAGGTGAGCATACGAGGTCCGATCCGGGATACCCTTGCTTTCGTAGTCCATCTACGCCTTCGCAAGAAGCGCTTCAAGGCGGCCAGTGCATCACCGCTTCCCGAAGGGAGCATGAATCTGCTGGCAAACGAACTTCACCCCGCATCGCTTGTCCTGCGCGTGGCCTCTGTCCGGGAAGAAAACGGTGTCGTGCGCAGCTACAGACTTGTTCCAGCCCAGGATGGAATAAGCCTGCCACCCTTCCGGGCAGGCCAGTACCTGAGCATCAGGGATACGATCAACGGGGTGCGCGCATCCCGGCCGTATTCAATCTCCTGCACCCCTGACGAATCGGTGGCTGGGAATTATTACGATATAACGGTCAAGCGCAAGGAAGACGGTTATTTTTCCGGCCGCGTACTGGACACATGGACTATCGGTTGCACCGTGCAGAGTTCCGGCCCTCTGGGTACTTTCTATCACGAGCCGCTTCGGGATGGCATGGAGCTTGTCTGCCTTGCCGGCGGTACAGGCATCACTCCGTTCAGATCCATCATCGGAGATGGTCTGGCCCATACCGATGCCAGGGTTACCCTATTCTTCGGTGTGGCCTGTCCTGATGAACTGCTGTTCATGGATGATTTTGAAGCCCTTGCCGGACAGTATCCTGACCGCTTCAGGATCGTAGCAGTCTGTGCCGATGCGGATGACCAGTGGGACGGGGAGAGGGGCTTTCTTTCCGCTGCAGTGATACGGAGTAATATTCCGTCCATCAAAGGATCCTGCTTCTTCATCTGCGGGCCCGAAGGCCTGAAGCGTTATTTTGATGACGAGTCCCGGGACTGGGGCCTTGCTCCCAGGCAGGTCAGAACCGAGAACTACGGCGGTGGCGAGGCTCCGCCAGGGACTGTTTCTCCAGGGTCTGCTACGC
>MIBM01000323.1:4209-7114 GCA_001830645.1 Spirochaetes bacterium RIFOXYC1_FULL_54_7 | reverse complement strand
CTACTCCGTCACGAGCTAGCCCGGTGTCCATAGAGGTGCAGCGCGATGGTGAAACATCTACCATTGTGGCTGATCCTGGTGAGACTATAATGGTAGCCCTTGAACGGGCCGGTCTGGAACCTCCATCGCTCTGCCGTTCAGGCGAATGTGGCTGGTGCAGAAGCAGACTTGTGGAGGGTGAAATCATGGTAAGGCCCGGGGCAAACGGCGTGCGCAAGGCGGACGGCAAATTTGCCTACTTCCATCCCTGTATTTCGTATCCCAAGTCCCGTATGGTTATGCGGATACCCAGAGAGCCTATCGATTGAGAGGAGAACTGCGTATGATCCTGGTAGCAGATTCTGCAGTCCAATTGAGTCCTGAAACCCTCGATGCCCTGAAGGTGCAGGTGGTTGAATACCCCATGTACCTGAACGGGAATCCGTATCCGGTATCGATCCGGATGAGCAAGGCCCAGAAGGACGAGCTCCGGCTCATCCTGAAGGACAAGAACAACAGTGTCACCACCTCGGGACTCAAGGAGGAAGAGCTCCTGGCCTTGTACAGCAGGTTCAAGGGACAGAAGATACTGAGCCTCCATCAGTCGGGACGGGCTTCCACAGCCACCGCCGCAGTAATTCGCAAGATACTGGCTGAACATGGTGAACTGGATATTACCTATCTTGACGCACACCACCTGACAGCAGCATACAGCGTCCTGGTCCAGGATACCGCCCTGTCGATACAGGCCGGGAAATCATACGAAGAGGTGATGAGGCGTTTCGAGGAGTCTCGTGCCCATACCAGGCATCTTGGCGTGGTGTACGACCTGTTCTACCTGCACCGGACAGGCAGGATAGGCCTGGCCAAGGCCATACTCGGCACGGCCATGAAGATAATTTCCATCCTGGGTTCATCCGAGGAGCCAGGGGTCCTGAAGGCTATAGGCAAGGTAAAGAACCATGTCCAGGCCAACCAGCGTTTTGTGGCGCTCATCAAGGAAGACATGGAGAAGGCTGGAGCCAGGAAGCTGAGCGCCGTAATCAGTGTGATCGGTCCCCACGAGGCCGAGGCAGAGCACCTCAGGAAGGCTGTGGAGGATCTGGGCTACGACTGCTCCATCACCGTGTCGTACACGAACCACAGCAACATGCCCCATGCTGGTCCGGATTTCTACGACATAGGATACATAGTCCGTAATGATTGAGACACTCCAGCCAGAAGACCTCAAGGCTGCCATCATCCAGGGAGCCGAGCACCTTGCGAAGAACCACCGCATCCTGGATCGATTGAATGTCTTCCCCGTACCCGATGGGGATACGGGTTCCAACATGGTGGCTACCCTGAAGGCTGCCGTTGAAGACCTCAAGGGACGTCCTGCACTCTCCATCGGCGATATTGCCACTCCCATGATAGAGCACCTGGTCAGGGACAGCCGGGGTAATTCAGGCTTCATCCTGGCCTGGTTCTTTACCGGGTTCCTGAAGGCTGCCGAGAACTACGAACTCTTTGACAGACGCGCTTTGCTGGAGGCCTTTGCACATGGAGCTTACCAGGTAAACACCTCGCTTTTTACCCCGGTTGAGGGAACGATGATAACCATCATCGCGACCATGACAAGAGCCCTGCGTGAGTCGCCTAGCCTCTGCCTCCGCGAGAATCTGAGCCTGGCAGTTGCGGCTGGCAGGGTTTCCCTGTTCGAGACACCCCGGATGCTGCCCTTGCTGGCCAAGGCCGGCGTAGTGGATTCAGGAGCTCTGGGCTTCATCTTCATTATCGAAGGTATGCTGCACAGTCTTGCCCGCGGGGTCCAGGTACCGGATCCACGGTCTTCCATCGAGGAAGACGAGCAATCATATCGTTTTACCCCCGATCCAGCGGCTTTCAGGGACTGGAACCCGATGCCAGAATACCGGTTCTGCACCGAGGTATATGTGGCCAGGACGCACAGCCACGATGACCCGGGCTTGCGGTCCTTCCTGCAGGACCGTGGCAACAGCATAGCCCTGGTTGTAGATCCTGGCTTCATAAAGCTGCATATACATACCAATGAGCCGCAGGAGATCCTGGACAGGCTCAAGCCCTTCGGGGATATGGGAAAAAGCAAGATAGAGGACATGCACGAACAAGTCAGGCTTTTTTCCACCGAAGGGGGGAATGAATCCACCTGTGCCATTCTGGCCTGCGTTCCTGGTCCCGGATTCAGACCGCTCCTTGAAGCCCTTGGTGTGGAATGCAGTCTTGTATATCTCCGGGACTTGCCAACAGCAGGAGAAATCCTGGAGCAGCTTGCAGCGATGGATGCCAGCCACATCATCCTCCTGCCGAACAATGCCAACATACTCCCGTCAGCCATAACGGCCAAGGATATGTGTGGCAAGGAAGTGGCAATCCTGCCCACCAGGAACATCGTGCAGGGTATGGCCGCGGCCTATGGCTATTCCGAGAACTCGACGCTGGATGAAAACCTGCAAAGCATGAGGGATTGCCTGGAGTTTGCAGACGGCCTTTATCTCTACCGCTGTGGAGCGGCCTCAGTATTCGGCGACGTTAACATTCCAGCGGGACACTATTTTGTGCTGCATGACGAGCATGTCCTGTCCATTGCGGATGATCCGGTTTCGGCTGTGCTGGAGGCGTCCGCCACAATCGACCTGAAGGATAAAAACAATATCACCATCTATACCGGGAACGGCTTCGACGACAGTCTCTTGCAAGGCATCCTGGACGGCCTGGCTGGGATTAATCCGACTTTGGAGATAGAGGTGTATGCCGGTGGCCAGATACGGGAGCTTTTGATCATCTCTGTGGAATGACTGGTATCAGGACTTGGCCTGGGCTGCCTGGTAGATGGTTAGCCTGACGCTCCGTGTGGAAGAAGGAATACGAATTGTACAAGAACGTAAAACAACAAAGCAAACTTTCA
>MIBM01000323.1:2405-4056 GCA_001830645.1 Spirochaetes bacterium RIFOXYC1_FULL_54_7 | reverse complement strand
GGATATGGTGTATTAGTGTGGAAGCAAATTGCCAAGGGCAGCAAGAATGGAGTTATAGTCGATGGATATAAGGTCGGTAAAGAGTATGTGCCATTCCCCGAATGCTATACATTATTGATTGAAGGAAACTATGTCCCGAATATTGATCTGGAATTTGCAGCAAGTGAATGAAAGACAGCTTGGTCGAACGGCTAGTTACACATTTGTTTTACAAGGAAGGATCCCATGCAGACACTTGATCCCTTGATCAGCCTGCCTCTCGCGGTGGCCCTTGGCTATCTGTCCGGCGCAATCAACTATGCCATAATCATCACCAGGTTGGCCATAGGCAAGGATATCAGGACCATGGGAAACCTGAATCCCGGAACATCAAACGTTCTCAGGACCGTAGGCAAGGGCTGGGGCATACTGGTTGGTTTCCTGGATGGCATAAAAGGCTTTCTGCCTGTATTGCTGGCCAAGATCTTCCTGTACCCTGCCAATACACCCCGGGATCTTGGCTTCCTGTATCTGATAGGCATAGCAGCAGTGCTCGGACATTGCAGGCCCCTGTTTTACAAGTTCAAAGGCGGCGGCGGCATTGGCACCATGCAGGGTGTATCGCTCTTCTTCCTGCCAGTGGAGTTCCTCTTCTCCATGCTGGTGGGTGGCCTGGTTGTCCTGAAATTCTTCAAGAATACCGAGCATCCCTTTGCCCAGTGGACGCCGATCATGTTTGTCATCCTGACGCCCTTCGTGTCCCTGGGCACAAGCCTGATGATCGATATACCCCTGTTCTCACACATCGCGATAGGGGGTCATCCCTGGACGCTGGTGGCCGGTGCCCTTGCCCTGTCGGTGCTGCTGTTGTGGCTGAACCGCTCCTTCATGAAGAAGAGGGCTGTAGAGTACAAGGCAACAGCTGCCGGGTAGAATAAGACTTCGATTGATCCTGACACCATCAAAGGCGGCCTGGAAGTACTGAAGGTGAAGTATTTGACACCGATGGATGGATAAACGAATACTTTCGGTAAATTGCATTGGCAGTATATGGAAAACAAAACGATACCGAGTTCGTCCAGAACCATTGCCTTGCTGTTGGCTCAGGCTTCCATCCTGGGCTTTTCGACGTCGATAATGTACACCGCGGCAAACAGCCTCTTCCTTGCCAGACACGGATCTGAATCAGTACCATTTGCATACCTTGCAACAGCCGCGTTTGTGCCTCCCGTTTTTGCCCTTTTACTGGTGATGCAGAAGCGCCTGTCCATCCCGGCCTTCTGTCTGGTTCCGTTGTTGGTCTTTGCTGCCTTGTTGGCCGTTGCTCCGGCCCTGTATGAACATGGGAATCCAGCCTGGTTGAGTATTGCCTTGATGGTAGCCTTTGTCTTGCTTATGCAGACCAACATGATAGTCCTGGGTACCCGGGCAACCCAGTTCTGGGACGTCCAGGAGATGAAGCGGTTCTATCCCCTTGTCATGGCCGGCCAGGTAACAGGAGTCATTATAGGCGGTGGTATGGTTGGAAGCCTCAGCCAACTCCTGGGCGGTACGCCAAGGCTGTTGTATGCCGTTGCCACAGGGCTTGCCGTCGGCGCTCTGTCCGGGGTGGGGTTGCCTGCAGATACCGGACACAAGGCGGGAGCTCGTCTTTCATCCAGTGGCCCATCCA
>MIBM01000323.1:1655-2370 GCA_001830645.1 Spirochaetes bacterium RIFOXYC1_FULL_54_7 | reverse complement strand
TTTTCCTCCGGGAGTTGAGCGCACATTCAGGCGATATGGAAGCAGTCACTACCTTCCTTGGAGGGTTTGATTCTAGGTGGCGCAGCTTCCTTGGCCTGGCTCGTCGGAGCTGGTTCAAGGATCTTCTACGTACTGGTGTTGGCGGCCAGGTTGGTCAACTTTGTCCTTGTGACCGGACTCGCCGATCCAGCACTGAAGGCTGCCTACCAACCGCTGGATAAGCGCAGGCGGGAGTCAGTGCAGACGGTGGTTGAAGGTGTTGGAGTTCCGGTGGCAGTGGGTCTGGCCGGTGCATTGCTTCTGGGAGTATCTGCCATCCCGGGCATACGATCGGGCCATATAGCCCTCCTGACGCTGTTGGTCATGGTACTGGTGTCTGTCCTGTCAAAGTCTGCCTTCAATTCATATCGACTGACTCTGGAACGGACTCTGGCAGGATTGCAGGTGCCATCGGAGCGGATCAGCCTTGAAGACAAGTCGAGTCTGGCTGCTGTGCTTTCCCTTCTTGGATCAAGTGATGGGAGACGCGTCAGGCTGTCACTGGATATCCTTGAACAGGCGGGGGGAACCAACTATCGGGAAAGGTTGCCGGCCCTGCTTGACCATCCCGATCCAGGAATACGCAGGGAGGCTATCCACCGAATAGAAGCAGAGGGTATTGCTGTGGCTCTGCCGGCTATCCGCCGGCTCCTTGACAGTGAATGGGATATTTCTG
>MIBM01000323.1:643-1604 GCA_001830645.1 Spirochaetes bacterium RIFOXYC1_FULL_54_7 | reverse complement strand
AAATCAGGATGGCGGTTCTTGCAGGGCTCATCCGGTCCCGTGGTTTGGACGGAGCGCTGGTTGCATGGCATGAACTTGGCCGTCTGTTGGAATCGGATGCCGCCGAAGACCGCCTGTTCCTGGCACAGCTCGTAGGAGAGGTTGGTTCCGCTGGTTTCACCCTTCCTTTGGATGGCCTGTTGCGTGATCCGGATCCAACGATACGTCGGGCAGCCCTTGTTGCCGCATCTCAGGTTGCCGCACCACGTCTTCTCGGGGCTGTGCTTGACTGCATGGAAGACAGGCAGGTCCGGGTGGAGGCTGGGACGGCCATTGTGGCCTTTGGGAAACAGCTTCTATCGCTTGTCTCAAGTGCCCTGGATACGGACAGTTCAATCCCGAAGGATACCCTGCTTCGTCTTGTCCGCGCCTGTGGGAGGCTTGAGTCCCGGGATGTTGCGCCTGGCCTTTCACGATATCTGGGACACCCGGATCCGGATATACGTTCTGAGTTGACAAGAACCTTGTCAGTCATAGGCTATGCTGCAGTCCCTGATGACAGACCGGGACTGCGACACCTGGTATTGTCCGAGATAGATCAAGCTGAAAGGCTTCACGCTTCCTGGCCGGTGTTTGAAAAGGCCGGCGCAAGTGTACTGGCATCTGCTGTGGCCGAAGAACTGGATGCGGCCTGCCTAAGGCTTTGTTCCCAGCTTGGTTTCATGTATGGCAAGGCTGGTTTGAACCGCTTGCCCCAGCGCCTGCACAGCAGTGATGCCAAGGAGCGTGGTTTGGCCCGTGAGCTGCTTGAGCTTTCATTGGACAGGGAGCTGGGTAGTCGTGTCATTCCTCTGCTGGATAACCACAAAGCCAGGCCTCGTGAAATGACCATGGCAGCCCAGGGGCTGACTGATGGCAGGGCAGGGGGAACCTGGCAGGACATACTGGTAGATATTCTGTCCAATCCCGGTAGCTGGCCCTT
>MIBM01000323.1:134-588 GCA_001830645.1 Spirochaetes bacterium RIFOXYC1_FULL_54_7 | reverse complement strand
GAGCTGCCAGGCAGGCTCTCTACGTGCTGGATGGCAATGGATACGGAGGAATCGATATGGTGGACGTAGAGCGGGTTATACTTCTTAAATCATCTCCGATATTCGAGGAGACGCCTAGCCGTTCCCTGGCATCCCTTGCCACCCTTGCTGCGACAGTGGAAGCAGCAGAGGGTGAGACCATAATCCACAAGGGTGAATTCGAGAATTGCCTGTATGTGATTGCCCAAGGACGCATGAGG
Source organism: Spirochaetes bacterium RIFOXYC1_FULL_54_7 (assembly GCA_001830645.1). Lineage (GTDB taxonomy): Bacteria > Spirochaetota > Spirochaetia > Treponematales > UBA12059 > MIBM01. Next base: position 349 of record MIBM01000323.1, on the reverse strand, counting down.
GTCCACGATGGTGATCAGAACATAGCCATTCTTGAAGTCGGGGAGATTATAGGCGAGATGGCCTTGCTGGATCCTGCTCCACGGGCTGCTTCTGTCAGCGCGGTCGAGGATTCAGTGCTCCTGCGCCTTGACAAGGAAGCTTTTGATCTTGCCATGGCCGACAACCCGGAGATTGCCCATGGAGTGCTAAGGGTGCTGTGCAGACGTCTCAGGGC
>MIBM01000323.1:0-111 GCA_001830645.1 Spirochaetes bacterium RIFOXYC1_FULL_54_7 | reverse complement strand
ATGGGCGCGCCAAGTATGAGAGACGCGATGGATGCTGGTGGACGGCTTGAACTCTGGATTTTTGCCCTGAGACGTCACACAGCACCCTTAGCACTCCATGGGCAATCTCCG
>MIBM01000322.1:273-5644 GCA_001830645.1 Spirochaetes bacterium RIFOXYC1_FULL_54_7 | reverse complement strand
GTGCCTGGTACGGATACCAAGCTTGTCTTCCAGTTTTCCGGCGTCAAACTCCACACCTGCAAGACGCATGAGTTCCTGGTTGCCTATGGGTTCGCCCGGGGCGTATAGCCCGGTTCCCCGTATCCTTACTCTGGCCATGGTACTGCCTCCGGTATTACTGTCTGCCCTGCCCTATGCCTGCAGACAGGTAGTTTCCTATGGTTTCGACGATGGCTTTGGCGTTGTGCGGGGAATCGTCGAAGGTGAGCTCTATGCCGTAATAATGGGAAATGCCGAGCATGAACTCTATTGCGGTGTCGCGGTACAGGGGATCGGTTTCGATGTTGCTGGTGTCCATGGCTTCGTCGCCAACCTTGCGGTAGCCCTTCTCGAAGGCCGCATAGTATTCGCGGACCTTGGCTGGAGCCACGAACTCGCCTTCGCGTACAATGTTGTAGCACCAGCGGTCCAGGGACAGGAACACGCCAAACAGGAAGATGCCCTGCATTTCGCGTTCCAGGCGGTTCAGGCCGGGCGACAGGTTGGCGGTTATGAAATGCCTCACCTCCCGTCCTGCGGACTCTATGAGCTCCTCGAAGAAGGTCTCCTTGCCGATGAAGTGCCGGTAGAAGGCTCCGACCGACAGCCCGGCGGCATCGGTGATCTCATGGATGTTCACCTCGTGGAAGCCTTTTTCGCCGAAGAGCCGTTTGCCTGCCCTGAGCAGACGTTCCCTGCTGCCTTCGTTCAGGTTTATGGGGCTTGGTGTGACGGTTAGATTGAAGACCTTGTCCCCAGCCCAGTTGTTTCCCTTGAATATCCCGTTAAGGATGATGTCTATCAATGCATCCTCGGATATGGCTGAGTTGTGCAAGGCTGCCCTGACGGCAGCGAAGCGTATGCCGCCGACGGCAAACAGGTAGTCGGCAATGCTGGTGTTCCGTCCCAGCACCCTCCCAAGGGTGCGACGGTACAATTCGGTGAGCCTGCGCTCGTATTCGAAGAAACGGTACTGGCCTTCCCTGAACACCGTGACCAGGTCTCGGTGCTCCCTGGCAAAACGTACCAGTATCCTGGTCATGCTGGCGATCCGTTCCCGCAGGGTTTCGCCTGTCATGGCCGTCAGGGCCTGTTCTATCCGCAGGATGGTGTCTTCAAGGATGCGGCGGACTATGGCTTCCTTGTTGTCGTAATATCGATAGAATATCCCATTGGACAGATCGGCACCCCGGCATATCTCGGCTACGGATACCGATGAGTACCAACGCTCCGAGAAGAGGCGTATCGCGCTGGCTTCCAGCCTGGAGGCAGTATCCGGTTCGTCAGTTTCTGCAATCAAGGTGTCTTCACTGTCTGTATAGAGTGTATCCATAGGATTTCCTTGGTGAGAGACGATTCACTTCTCTTCATGAATTATAGAAGGATTTATGAACCGATGCAAGATAAATCTGACTCTTTGTATCACTACTCGGTTTTATATGGATTTCATTTCATTTTTTCCTTGACAAAAAGCCAATATACCTAGATACCTATGTTGAGAGATGATTCGCATATTAACTGGAGGAATCTGATGCATGTCGGTATCGCCGGCTTCGGTGTGTACACCCCGGAAAAGAAAATGAGTGCCGCGGATCTTGCGCTGGCCACCGGGATTCCCGAAGACGTGATAGCCCTCAAGTTCGGTGTGCGGAGTAAGGCCGTAGCCGGGCCGGATGATACCACCGCCGTGATGGGCATCAAGGCTGCCAGGCTGGCCTTGACCGATGCCGGGATAGAGGCCACTGAGGTGGATCTGGTCATCTGGTGCGGTGCCCAGCACAAGGATTACCTCTGCTGGCTGGCTGGACTCCGGGTAGCCGATGTTCTAGGTGCCAAGAATGCCTGGAGTTTTGACATGGAGGCCATGTGCGGCTCCATGATGGCCGCCCTCGATGTAGCTAAAAGCATGATGCTGGCCAGGGAGGATCTGGATACCGTCCTCCTTGTGTCAGGGTACCGCAACAATGATCTCATAGACCTGTCCGAGCCCAGCACGCGGTTCATGATGGACATAGGTTCGGGTGGGGCGGCCTGCGTGCTCAGGAAGAACCTTGGCCGGAATGCCGTACTTGGTTCGGCCTTCAAGGGCGACGGCTCCCTGAGCCTGGATTGTGTGGTGCCGGTGCTAGGCAGCCAGGCCTGGCCCCCCGCGGAAGGTGACCTGGCCAAGGCCCACTTCATGGTACCCGATGAAGCGTCCTTCAAGGCCCGGCTCGGCGGGAAGACCCTTCCCAACTTCTATGCGGTGATAGACAAGGCTCTGACCCTCTCCGGTGGCCTTGGCCGGCTGGACATAGACTATCTGGCAGTGCTGCACTTCAAGAAGAGCGCCCATGATGCCATTTTGGCCGAACTGGGTCTGGATGATTCAAAAACCAGCTACCTTGATGAATATGGACATGTGGGACAGAACGACCAGCTGATTTCCATGCGGCTTGGGCTAGAGGCAGGCAAGATAGCCGGTGGCGACAACATCGTGCTTGTCGGTGCCGGTCTGGGCTTTGTCTGGGCGGCTACGGTGGTCCAATGGGGACCCTTTGCCGGGTAGGATCCGATTCTAGCCGGGTCTGATCCGTGCCGGTCAGGATTTGATGATGGTACTTCGGGCAGGCCTCCCCAAGGGGGTCGTCCAGACGTATAGCAGGCTGTTTGAAAAGCGACGAGCTTCTTCAACGGCCTGATAGAGTAGCGGGCGCATGGACGCCCGTCAGGTTCAAGGAGGCAGAAATGAAAAAGGCGTTAGCTATTGTCATGATCATCGCCCTGGCCATCCCGGCATTTGCGGCCGGACAGAAGGAAGCTACCGGAACTCCGGCGGCTCCTGCGGCTACTGCGGCTCCCGCAGCGGCACCCGCCGCTGCACCCGCAGCAGCTCCCGCAGCTGCACCAATCAAGATCGGCGCTACCTGGCCTTTGGGTGACATCACCGGCAAGCAGGGCAGCATGGCCGCCCAGCAGGCAGTGGACGAGATAAACGCAGCCGGCGGCCTGCTCGGGCGTAAGCTGGAGCTCATCGTCATCGACGACGAACTGAAGGCAGACAAGGGCGCTGCGGCCATAGAGAAGCTTGTGACAGTCGACAATGTCGATGTACTCATGGGCGGCATGGCCTCCGGTGTAGCCCTTGGTCAGATTCCCACCATGAAGAAGTACGGCAAGGTGGTTATCTCCACCGGTGCTGCTTCTTCCACCGTAGAGAATGCCCTTGGCGCCGATGCCAACTGGTACTTCCACCTGCATCCGTGGGATTACAACCAAGGCGCGTCCTATGTCCAGGGCTGGGACGAGATCCAGAAGAAGTATCCGGCGATCAAGCTCGTCAAGCTTTTCCTGGCTTATGAGGAAGGCGCCTTCGGCAAGGCTTCCTTTGACCAGACCAAGATCCTTTTCGGAGCCGATGGCCGTTACCAGATAGACGGAGCACCATTCAAGAGTGCTGCCCAGGGTGGTGGTGATTATTCCGCGGTGCTCGAAGCCGCCAAGCAGTACCGACCTGACCTGTTCCTATGGGCTGGCTACGATGCCGATGCCCTGCCCCTGCTGGAACAGTCCAAGGCCATGAAGTTCAGCCCTGGTCTCTATCTTGGAGCGCCTCCCGGATGGCCCGCCGACTTCGGCAAGTCTCCTCTGGCCAACAACGTGATGCTGTACGGCATGTGGGCTCCTTCCATCAATGATATCAGCCCGGTGAGCAAGAAGTTCTATGATGGTTTCGTAGCCAAGTACAAAGTCGAACCGGCCACTTACTTTGCCCCGCTCTCGTACTCGGCAGTCTATGTGTTTGCCGATGCCGTCAAGCGCGCCGGATCAACCGACACTGCTGCTTTGATCACTGCCCTGAAGGCTACCAACTATGCTTCTCCCCTGGGCCAGAGCATTACCTTCAGCCCTTCCAAGGTCATACCAAACCAGGGCATCCGGAACCAGAAGATCCTGCAATGGCAGAAGGGTCGCCAGGAAGTAATCTGGCCCTTCGAATCAGCTACCGCCCAGCCCGTCTACCCTTTCCCTGCGTGGTAATGCCAGTCTCGGTGCAGGATACTTGACTACAGAGCCGTCGGCCGCACTGCGGCCGGCGGTTTACTTCCAACCAAAGGTAAGCAGATGGCGAACAAACGGAATACGACGATACTCGTCGGACTGATTACAGTGGTGCTCGTCGGGATACTCTTCTGGCGGCCCACTGTACTGATCTATGGACTGCAGGCGGCTGGACTGTACGCCTCCATAGCCATTCCCATGGGGCTGATACTTGGCATTGTCCATATCGTCAACCTCGCCCATGGGGAGTTCATGATGCTGGCCGCCTACCTGACCTATATGGTCTGTTCGGCCCTGGGCATAGATCCTTTCGTCGCCATGGTGCCGGTAGCGGTAGTTACCGCGGGTTTCGGTTTAATCATCTACAAGTTGACCATACGTCAGGCCATTAAGGCCCCGGAACTGAACCAGCTCATACTGACCTTTGGCCTTGCCATTGCCTTCAGCCAGGTGGTTAACCTGATGTTCACCTCCCAGCCACGCAAGCTGTCCTTTGGCTATGTCTCGGCGTCCATGGATATCGGTGAACTGACCTTTGGTACCTTCAATTTCGTTTTCGTCCTTGTGGCTGTCCTGATGGTTGTGGGTCTCAGGCTGTTCCTGACCAGGACCACGGCGGGCAAGGCCGCCCTTGCGGTCGGGCAGAACCCCAATGGTGCTGCCATCGTCGGCATAGACGTGGACAAGACCTACGGCTTTGTCTTTGCCTTGGCCAGCGGCATGGTTGGCATGATGGGCGCCATGTTCATAACCCGCTCATCCATCTTCCCAGCTGTGGGCAGCCCCTTTACCATGAAGAGTTTCTGTCTGGTGGCCATGGCCGGCATAGGCAACATACCAGGCATACTTGGGGCCAGTGTACTCCTTGGCATTTCCGAGAATTTCCTCAAGGCCTTCCGGTCCACCCGGGGCTGGTCTGACATCGTATTCTTCGTCCTGATCCTCGTGGTCATTCTGGGACGCTCGATCCGGGGGGAAAAGGCATGAAAATCGACAAATCATATCTGGTGGTGGCAGCCCTCGCCGCTGTTGTGATAGCCTTTCCCGCCTTCCTGGGAGCCTATCCACTCAATGTGGCCAGGAGCATCATGACCTACATGGCCCTTGCCATAAGCTGGGACATGCTTCTCCGCTCGGGTCAGATTTCCTTCGGCATAGCGGGGCTGTTCGGACTCGGTTCATACGCTTCGGCATTGGCTGTCCTGAGGGGCGGCATGGATCCCCTGCTCAGCATAGCCTTTGCAGCCATTTTTGCCGGAGCGGTGGCCTATGCCCTTGGCTTCGCGATACTCAGGCTGCGGGCCATCTACTT
>MIBM01000322.1:0-147 GCA_001830645.1 Spirochaetes bacterium RIFOXYC1_FULL_54_7 | reverse complement strand
GTACTGGCTTTGCATGATTGGCCTGTTCATTACCATAGGCACCTCGTGGTATTTCGAGAAGAGCAAGCTTCATCTTGCCCTTACGGCCATCCGCAACGACGAGACCAGTGCCCGTTCCAGTGGCGTTAATATCTTTCAGTACCTGCT
>MIBM01000321.1:187-5791 GCA_001830645.1 Spirochaetes bacterium RIFOXYC1_FULL_54_7 | reverse complement strand
GCACCAAAAGCCACAAAACGATTATTGTCTGCCAGGCCCGGACTTGACGAACGAGCTAAACCCGCAGAACCAGGAGACTGGCTGTTCTGCTCCATCGTGCCAAGCCACTCACGCAGGCACTGCACCAGTATGGGACAATCCCGGATGGGAATAATGGCATTCGAGTTCCGTCTGGCATACCCTACCGTACCATCGGAACCATGGTGGAACTGGGCTCGGTTGCGGTAGCCGAAAGGCTGGGAGACTGCTATGCCGACTTCAGCTGGCAGGTACACTCCGGCCCTGCGGAAAGCCTCAAGGAAGATGTCCAGCCTGGCTGCAGCCTGGGCCTCGTACGAGATGTGCATCAGGTTGCAGCCGCCGCACTCCCCGTACAAGGGGCAAGCCGGAACCACCCGCTGGGGTGAAGCCTCGATCAATTCCAGGATTTCCGCCTTGGCGTAATCCCTGCGTACTTCGCGCATGCGTACTGACAGGACATCACCCGGGGCGGACAAGGGCACGAATACCGCCAGCCCATCAAGGAAACCAAGCCCATCACCGCCTGAAACCAGGCGCTGTATAGTCAGTTCACAGCTGTCTCCGGCTACCATCTCAGTGGCCCTTCTGTGGAGTCCGGTAGATGGTCTCCTCAGCCCGGTTCGCCTCTATCTTCACCACAGAAAAACGCCCGAGCGGTGTATCTGCCACGTCGCCGACAACCGGAATCCGTTCCAGGAACCAGGCAATATAGCCAGCCACGGTCTGCACATACGGAAGGTTCGGAGGCTCGCCGCCCGAAAGTTCGGCCAGAACGGCCATAGGTGTGTCACCCGAGACGGCGTATGACCCGTCCGCCTGCCGGCGTATGCGTTCCCGCGATTCCTCATCAGTGTCTTCATATATCTCACCGACTATCTCCTGGACGATATCCCGCATGGTGACTATACCCGCAAGGCCGCCGTATTCATCCAGTACGATGGCAAAGGTATCCTTCTTCTTCTTGAACAGCATGAACAGGTCCCCGAGCAGTTTGTGGGGCATGATGTACAAGGGCTCCACCATGATGTCCGAAAGGGGTGTTTCACTCCGCCCTTCCAGCACCTCGTTCACTGCGGCACGGAGGAGGGCCACACCCACGATCTTCTCGCTGTCACTATCGTACACGGCAATGCGCGAGTGGCCAGGACTCATGGCAAGGCGGCAGGCTTCGCCCGAGTTTATCCTCTTGTCCAGGCTGAACACGTCCATGCGGTGGGTCATGACAGCCTGCACGGTGGTGGATCCCAGCCTGAATACATTCTTGACCATAGCGCTCTTTGCGTAATCGATGATGCCCATGTGCTCGGCTATGACAAGCATCTGGGTCATGGTTTCCATGGACAGCTCGGTACTGCTCGGCTTGCCGAAGAGCCGGGTTACCAGGGAACTCAAGGTATTCACCACAATGACGGCAGGTTTGAACAATATGGTACAGGCAAGCAACAGCGGCGCAAGGGCGGAGGCTACTGCTTCGTTGTGGGCGATGGCGATGCGCTTGGGTGCCACTTCGCCGAAGATAAGTATGATGAAGGTCAGGCCACCGGTTACGAAACCAAGTGCCCAGTCACCCCATACCCCGATGGCCCAGCGCGCTGAAAGCACCGAAGCGGTGATGTTGACCACATTGTTGCCGATCAGGATGGTTGATATCAGTTCATCCGGCTTTTTTGCCAGCCTCTCAACGACTGAGCCACCACGATGGCGATGCTTCATCGACTTGATCTGATACACGGTAAGGGAAGTAAAGGCAGTCTCCACGGCCGAGAAAAGGGCAGAAAACACGAGGCAGAAGGCCACGCCGATCAGGGAAGCGTTCACGGGCAGCCTCCGGCGCCGCAGATGGGAGGGTAAGGGTCGTCAGTATTCATGATCAGGGATGGTAACCCAAGGCAGACATTGACGCAAGTCGGCTTCTCGGCTGTCAGCGTTTCAGCATCTTGATCATGTACAGTTTGATGTACTCCTGCAAGGCCTTGTGGTTCCTTATCTTGAGGAGGCTCGGTGTATCGGCAAGGTTTGATGACATCATTTCCAGGCGGTCGGCGGTGAAGCCTGAAGGTTTCATCGTGCGCAGAACCCCCCTCAGGTAGTCCCGTACCAATGATTTTATGTCTTCGGTCAAGTTGGCCTTGGCCACAGGATCCAGCAGATTGTTCCAACGTCCTTCCAGGGTCTGCAGGTATTCCTCCAGGTTGTAGCCTTGGGGAACAAGCCTGCGCTCTGCCTTGCGCGCTGCCTCGGAGAACTCAATGGCACGGTTGTTAGGGCCTTGCCTGGCAGGGATATTCGACTCATCGGCTACGGCGGCAGCCCTCAGGGATTGTTTCTCCTTGGCCTTCCGCGCGGCACCGCGTTTGAAGAGGGCTATGATCCATGACAGGACGGGAATGGTATACCACAGAGGCAGAAGCATGCGTACATCGATGAGAAGGCGCTTCCGGTCAAGATCAAGGAGCACGTCCGGATCAGCGGTACGGCCGTACCCGAAACAAGGCTCCAGCTCCGCAGGAGCTTCACGAGAACCCTTGTGTTCCTCATATACCAGAGGCGCCAGGTTCATGGCCAAGGCGGTTGACAGTAGAGGAGCCGCGGTGGCGATGCGTTTTGAAAGTTCGAGCCGGAAGGAATGGTCGTCTATCATGGCATCCACACGCTCGAAGTCGTACAGGAGAGACCGCCAGTCCCTGGTAAGATCAGCCTTGATGGTTGCCCGTGCCTCGCGCATGAGCTTGAGAAGATAGGGCAGGAACCTGTCCTTGGTTATCAGGGCCGTCCTGCCGTTTCCGGTGTTGATCAATAATATCTCAGGCAGGACACCTTCTTCCGCCTTGGTGCTGCGCTCATGGATCCAGGTCTCAAGCTCGTCCCTGGTGTACTTGCCCAGGAGGGGCCGCCCCTGGGTATCCCTGAAATCGCAGATTTCCTGCATGGTGTACAGGTATGGAACCTTGCGCAACAGATTTCCCAGGTTGTTGAAGGCTGTTTCGCGTTCCTGACCCCTCTGGGCCCTGCTTCGGTACAGGGTATTGTATACATCCATGATGAAGAGGGATTGCTGGCTACAGACATCATCCGGCGTGGGATCGCTCTTGCCAACCAGATCCTTGCGTATGGCACTGGTCAGGTAAGCCCAGAAGGTGTAGACAAAATCGTTGCGTCCCTGGCGCATCTCCTCAACGGCATCAAAAGGCTTTATGAGAACCGTGGTGAGGGCATCTTTGAGCAGGGATTCTTTGCCGGCAAAGGCAGGCAGGAGGCGCTGCTGTATATAATCCCGGTTGCTTCCCTTACGCAGGTAGTTCCTGATCTTCAGAACCGCATACTCCAGAAGCTTGTCACCCACAGAAGCAGAAAGCACCAGCATGGACTTCAGGCCATCAGGGAAAAGAAGACGGTAGAAGAGTACCGGTCTGGTCCCCTCGAATTCCACCAGGGCAGGCAGATCAGTCTCAACCGACACAATCTGTATCCACTCCGAAGGGATCACAAGCTTGAGGGCAGTTTCGTCCGGAAAGGGTATATCGGGATTTTCTTCTATCCGTCTGTATTCGGCGTAGACCGTCTCGGTAAAGGCCTCGGGCAGGATAATGGAGTCGATCCTGTTCCCGGTGGCAATAAGAGCCAGACGGCGTTCCTGCTGCAGACGGAACAGCTTTGGTATCAATATGGCATCAGGATGCAAGGTCAAATCGCGGTAGAGTGGAATGGCCTGATCGTAGGTTCTGGCCTGGCGCTGGATGGCCTGGGCAAACACTGGGTAGTCTATGGTTGTGATCTTGTTCTTGGCAGAGAAGGTCTTTAGTAACTGAAAAACATCTATATCGTTGGCCATAACCGGTATTCTACTTACTAAAATCCACTAGGGCAAGAAAAAACGGCCGCGCCTTTAGGGCTGCGACCGTCTCCAGCGCCGGGGCGCTACCGTTCGACAGCGGACTGATCACTTGCGGGTCTTGTGTCTGTTCTTTCTCTTTTTTTTCTTCCGCTTGTGGGTCGCTATCTTTTTGAGCTTCCGCTTTCTTCCGCAGGGCACGATAGGTCTCCTTATGGGCTCCTCGCACGGGCTTACCATGACGGGCGCACTGGTTGACGAAAAGGCTTCGGTGATTATGCACGGCTGACCAGAAGGCGTCAATACCCTGACCCTACCCCTTGCACAGTCTGTGTTCATGGTCTATAAATTTCGTGATGTCCAAGGATAGTCCCGGATCAAGCAGCTTTCCCCGGTGGGACCAAGGAGCGTACAGGACCATGATCGCCAAGAGTGACATGCCCCCAATCAATGACAAGCGTCCGGAAGGCCTCAAACCAGATGGTTCTCCATTCCGGGTCATGATAGTCGATGATTCCATGTTCATAGCCAAGCAACTCGGCCAGATACTCACCTCCGAGGGCTTCGATGTCGTTGGTACCGCTTCCGATGGTCTTGCGGGACTGGAGAAATACAAGGAGCTCTGCCCGAACGTTGACCTGGTCACCATGGACATAACCATGCCAAAGATGGACGGGGTCAACGCCCTGGAGAAGATACTGGAGTACGACAAGAATGCGGTTGTGGTGATGGTAAGTGCTCTGGGCAAGGAAGACATAGTAAAGAAAAGCCTCTTGCTGGGAGCCAAAAGCTATATCGTAAAACCCTTGGACCGCAAGAAAGTCCTGGAGCGTATAGTATCCATACTGAAACACTGATACCAAGCCCATGCCGACCGGTTCAAGCTGAACTTGCCTGGCACACAATTACAACGGCCGCCCCGAAAGGGCGGCCGTATGTTTCAAGGGAACTATGTTCCGGGTCTCAGACGACCTTTACAATCTTGTTCGCCTTAAGGCAACGGGTGCAGACCTTGACTGACATTACGGTGCCGCCAACCATCGTCTTGATGCTGAGGAGGTTGGGGCGCCAGGTCCGGCGCGTACGGTTCTTGGCATGGCTTACGGTATTACCGAAAATGGTACCCTTGCCGCATACTTCACATCTTCTGGACATATTGTTTCGTCTCCGTTTCCTCAAGTTCTATAAAAAGCTTCCGGTGATGCACTACGGTCCCGAAAGACGCGGAAGAAATACAATGGAAGCGTTGGCGGATTCTAGCGCAGAAGCCCCGATCGTGTAAAGGGCCCGGTACGCGCTAGCGCTGGGCTCCCATGAACTGGGCCGCCATTTTCTTGTTCTTTACCACCTTCTTCATCATAAGACGGGATTTTTCGAACTTCTTGAGCAGTCTGGCTACCTCGGCCACCGAAGTACCCGACCCCCTGGCTATGCGGGAGCGCCTGGTTGGTCCTATGATAAGGTGGTTGATCCTCTCCTTCCTGGTCATGGACAGCAGGATGGCTTCCTCGCGCTTCATGTCGTCTTCGTTTATCTGGTCGTCGCTGATCTGGCCGGCCAGGCCGGGCATCATCTCAACGATGCTCTTGATGGAGCCCATCTTCCTGACCCGGCGGATCTGGTCAAGGTAATCCTGGAGGGTAAAGGACTCATTGGCCAGCTTCTTCTCCAGGGCCTCTGCCTCGCCCTGCTCGATGGTGGCCTGGGCCTTTTCAACCAGGGACACCACATCACACATGCCCAGGATGCGG
>MIBM01000321.1:0-149 GCA_001830645.1 Spirochaetes bacterium RIFOXYC1_FULL_54_7 | reverse complement strand
AGGCCGCTCGGATACACCAACGAACTTTATGGGCTTGCCGGTTATGGTCTTGAGTGAAAGGGCGGCACCGCCCCGGGCGTCTGAATCGAATTTTGACAGTATGACGCCAGTCAGGCCAACCCGCTCGTCAAAGGTCTTGGCTATGTCCA
>MIBM01000320.1:3961-5780 GCA_001830645.1 Spirochaetes bacterium RIFOXYC1_FULL_54_7 | reverse complement strand
CTGGCAGAAGCCGGAACCGGAGAGGATGGAAAGGCTTCCTCCGTGGAGCCAACCTCGCCAAGCCCCGTTGTCAGCAGGGTGCCATAGATATCCGCCAGAACTGCCCGGGGTTTCCGTGGCAGGGCCTTGCCAAGAAGTGACGCAAAGCCAGGATTCAGTCGGGGCTGTTCCGGCTGTATTCTGGCAAGCCCCGCTTCAAGAACGTTGTCATAAAGCCCGGACAGGTCTTCGGGAGACAGAGCACGCTCGCAGCCAGGCAGCACAGACTCGAGATATTGCTCAGATGCCGACGCCATGAAAGCCCTCCGGGTTTAAATACAAGGCAAGCAGGGCCGCTTTGTCCGGAGGACTGCCACCACCGGCCTTCTTCACAGTCTGATACAGTGAAGCAAGGCGGGCTCCATAGCTGTCTTCAGACCAGGGACTCAGGGCATCGGAGGTGACCGGACCTCCCCGCGGTTCCCACCAGGTAGCCAGGAAGGGGTTGGCGGCAATGAACTCATCACGGGCCCTTGTATCCGCTGCAATGCGGCTGATGGCTTCTGCCTGGGCTGTCTCGTCAAGGCGGCCGAAGTCGGGATTGGTGGTCAGACTCAAAGCTATGGCTTCAGCCAGATTGACACCTTCCAAGCCATACACCCCGGCTGCAGCCATCACCACCTGCTTGACCCGGTACAAGAATGTATCAGGATCAAAGAATCCTTCAGGTACGGTGATATGCTGGTACAAACCGGGGAACCGCAGGCCGCTCTCCTCGAAATCGTCCACCACCGCAGACAGCCGTCGACCCAGAACCACCTTACCCCTGGACAGGGGTTCAAGAAAGGAAAGGCCAAAGCCCTCTTTGACCGAGGTGCTCACCACAGCCCTGGCCTGCCTGTACAGCTCATCGAAATCAGCAGACAGTCCCAGCTCGAAACGGATGGGAGCATGGAAGGCACCAGCCGCTGCCTTCCAGCCGTTGTAGTAAGGCAGATCCCGAGGGCTGTTGGGGGGCAGGGTTATGCCAAGTGCAAGGCCGGCTGGAAGGTACAGGGACAGAAGCACGGCTTCACCCAGATTCTTGCGTCGTATGCCGCGCACCGGGTACAGGATCAGATCACCTTCAGGTCTTACCCCGGTGGCATCCCCCGCATCGGGACCACCTGTCCCAAAACTACCTGCCAAAGGACCACCCGACCCTGCTTTGCCGGAAAAGGCCGCATTGGGGAGGAAGTGGACCTCTCCGGCTCCGGCAGCCTTCAGGTTGCGCACATCACGCTGGTTTATGCACACCCAGGTAGCAGGTTGAGGATAGTCACCAAGGCAGTAGACATCCGGGCGCCAGTCCTCCGCCAGATCATGGACATGGAATACCAGGGAGTAGCCCCTGGCAGCCAGCACGGACAGTGCGGGCAGGCAGGCCGAATTCTTCTGGATTGTCGGGTTGTGGACATGGATGATCGCATCGTCGGCAGGAGGACCAAGGTTGGCCTGGACCGCCCCGACGATGGCACCTATACGGAGGTCATCCGCCCCGCCTTCCCTGGCTGAGTGGCCTGACGGGCCGTCCTGGCTTGATTGGCTTTCCTGATCGTAGGCAAGGGCAGGCTCAAGGGTATAGGGAAAACCAGGCTCCCCTTCAGGTGGCTCGCCAACCAGGATACTGACATCAAAACCCGATGATTCAAGGGACGAGAACTGCCTGCGTATGACCGTCGTGACCCCACCTGGTTTCAGATGGTAGTGGACTATAAGCACCCTCATGCCAAAGCCGATCCCCCCTGGCCTGCACTATCCACATTGGCAGGATTGCTGTCAGCCGCCCGGTCCGGAAATT
>MIBM01000320.1:0-3914 GCA_001830645.1 Spirochaetes bacterium RIFOXYC1_FULL_54_7 | reverse complement strand
ACTATGTCGCTCTCCCGCTTGTGGTAATACCCTTCATCCAGTTCATATTGGATCATGGTCTTGTGAAGTTGCATTGCAAAAGAGGCCTTGCCGGCAGCCCTCATCTTGGCCAGGAAGGTCTGGATGATGCCGAAGGACATACGGCCAAGGGCAAGGGTGGTCTGGTTGCGGTGTACCCGCTTGTCCAAATCTACCTGGGCTATCACATCCATGCCCCAGCGTTCGTAGATATCCATGAGCATGCTGGTCTCTATCCCATAGCCGATGGGGAAGGATATTGAGTCAAAGCATTCCCTGAATCCAGCATACTCGCCTGAAAGGGGTTGTATGATCTGTGACAGTTCAGGGTAGAAGATGGAGAAAAGGGGCCGGGTTACAAGTTCGGTTACACGACCGCCACCTGTCGGCTTGACCGTCTTCTGGTCCAGTGCTATGGGCCTGTCATAGAAGGCCTTCACGAAACGGACATCGTCATTCCGCAGCAGGGGGCCCAGAAGTCCATAGGCAAAACGGGGATGAATATTCTTGATATCCGCGTCTATGTACAGGATTATGTCCCCATCCAGGACATACAAGGCCTTCCAGAGGTTCTCCCCCTTGCCCTTGTACGGGGGATAGGACGGCAGGATCTCATCACTCAGGTACACCTTGGCACCAAACTCGGTTGCAATCTCCCGGGTCCGGTCGGTGGAGCCTGAATCTATGACCACTATTTCGTCAATCAGAGGCTGTCGGAGCTGCAGCTCCGAGCGGATAATCACAATTTCCTTGGCTATGGTTGCTGCCTCGTTAAGGGTAGGAAAGCACAAGGAGATCTTCAGGCCACGCTGTTCCTTGAGTCTGACCAGTTCTGCCACATCCGAAAATTCACTGTGATGGTAGGTACGCTCTTTCAGCCAGTCGGCACTTCTAGTCATGGCAGGCCCCCTCGTCGCTGACCATGACCAGGCCCAGTATCTGGGCAAGTCCCTTGTACAGGGACTTGAGCTGGGCACTGGCTGTATCCTGGTGGTAGTCATTGCCATTGGCTACGCCAAGGGTAAGGGAAGGGATGTTCCTGGCAAGGAAGTAATACAGCTCGGATACACTGGGATATACATCAGGCTGAAGGCCCAGGCTGGTCAGGATCTGCACAGCCGAACGGGTAAGCTGATGCTCCCAGCCAAGATTCGCAGCACCCAGTTCAGCCACCACATCGTAACTTATGTCCGCACGCATCTCGTAGCGTACCAACCCGACTATGTCCTTTATCTTGCTGACTATAGACCTCACTTCTTCATTCGAGGTGCTGCGTATTTCTATGCCGATATGGGCTGCGGTTGCAGGCGTTCCGTACTTGTACCCGCCTTTCAGTATGCCTATGTTCAGCGTGGTCTTCGGCTTCTGGGGAAGGCTTATGGCCAGGAGCCTGTCCATTATCTCATTGGCCACCACCAGCATGTTGCCTGTGGCATCGTAGTCGCCTTCTTTTCTGGAACATTCGATATCGGCCCGGACCACCGCTTCGGTGAAGTAGTTGAGCCTGCCAAGCTCCCCCCCCTTGACTATTATGGCCACACAGGGCTTCCGCTCCAGGGAATCCAGGAAACGCTCGAAGAAGATGAGGTTCCTGCCATCACGCATGGTATTGGATACCCCTGCCAGCAACAGTGTAGACTTGAACTCAAGACCCTGCCTGCGGATTATGTCGGGCAGGGACATGACGGCGGCAGCTCCTATGGCATTGTCCATGATACCCGGGCCGTAAATCACCTCGTCCCGGATGGAGTAATGTATGTCCATAGCCGGAACATACAGGGAATCCAGTTCTGCAACCACCAGGATGGGTGGCCGGCTTGGATCGCTGCCCTTGATTATCCCTATCGGATTGCCCATTGGATCGGTGGTACATTCGTCCACACCCAGCTCCACCAGCCTGTCTGCAAAGAAACGGGCCCTGACGCTGTAGTCCACACTGGATGTCTCGTCATCGCTCTGCCAGGTACCGGCATACGAAGGCACCTCTCCCAGGAAAATCACATTCCCGATAAGCAGCTCCTTCATCGATTCAATGGCTGGCTCAAGGGCTACAATGGTGTCCATCATGCCTGGTATGTTCTGGTCGCTGTTCAGCTTTTCCCCCCTTTGGTCATTGTGGATACCTACCAACAAAGTTGAGTATCTACCGGCAGAGTTGATTATCTACCAGTAAAGTATAGGGAATTGTACCCATTATGGCAAATCACCGCTTCACAGCACGGTCAGTAGCTGATATAGTAATAACATGACTGATTTTTCGGAAGCCTGCGCTGCATCCATCCGTGCAGCCTGGGATGGTGATAAGCCTGTGCGATGGGTTCCTGTGGATCTTGTCCCACCCCGGACAGAAGCTGCCCTGGGCAGGGTTTTCATATTGATTCCCGGCCCCAACCTGGAGGCCATGGCCAGGCAGGCCTTCATGGAACTGTCTTTCAGGATACGCCCCTCGTATGCCAGGGAACTTGCCACCCTGGCCTTTGACCCGAAAACCCAGACAAATGACCGCTTTGCAACCCTGAGCCTCCTTGAAAACGCGGTGGAAAGCGCCAGGGGCGTATTCCCCCTCTGCCAGGATACAGGCACAGCCGCCGTCTACGGATGGAAGGGTGAGAACGTTCTGGTAGACAGCCCCTTGCCAGACCACCAGTTGCTTGCTGCCGGCGCAGACTACGCCTGGAAGCAGGGCAGGCTCAGGAACAGCCAACTGGTTCCCCTGGCCGGCTTCAAGGAACGAAACACCGGTGACAACAGTCCGCTGGCCTGTGAACTGTTTGCCGGAAAAGGATCAGAGTACCGCCTGCTGTTCATAGCAAAGGGCGGCGGATCGTCCAACAAGACCGTCCTGTTCCAGGAAACCAAGCGCCTTCTGGAACCACTTGCCTTCGAAGCCTTCGCCAGGCAGGCCATCAGCCAGATCGGCGTATCAGCCTGCCCGCCGTACCGCATTGTCTTCGTCATCGGTGGACAATCCCCGGAACAGACCACCCTTGCGGCCAAGCTGGCCAGCACCGGTGCCCTCGATGCCCTACCCCCCGGGCCAGAAGCCAACGGCGGCCCGTACCGTGACAGGACACTGGAGGCAAGGATTGTCCGGCTTGCGGCCGAGTCGGGCTGGGGCGCCCAGTTCGGTGGGCGATGGATGGCCAGGGACGCCAGGGTGATCTGGCTGCCACGCCACGCTGCCAGCCTTCCGGTGGTGCTGGCCGTATCCTGCGCGGCCCATCGACAGGTGTACGGGCGCATCGGACCTGATGGCTATTACCTTGAACATCTGGCCGACGGAGAAGAACTGGCCGGAATCGTTTCAGGGGTAAAAGCTTCCTTTGCCAGGTCGAACGCTGGAGCATCGCCTACGGACACAGACATCCACTTCCGGCAGGTGGACCTTGATACCATGAACCCGGCTGACCTGACCGCCGGCGAGTTTGTGGAACTCTGGGGCTCGGTAGTCCTGGCCAGGGACGCGGCTCACGCCCGCTTGTCCACCCTGATCAAGGAAGGAAAGCCTCTGCCGGAGTGGACCAAAAAACCGGTCTTCTATGCAGGTCCCACTGAAACGCCGGAAGGCGAAGTGATAGGTTCGATAGGCCCTACCACCTCCAAGCGCATGGACAGTTACCAGGAAGAGCTGATGTCCCGGGGAGCCTTTACCGTTAGTCTGGGAAAGGGAGAGCGCACTGCAGTCTGCCGTGACGCCTGCGCACGCCACGGTGGAGCTTATCTGGTTACCACCGGAGGGGCAGCAGCCATCGCAGCCAGACGCCATGTATCGTCCATGTCGGTCCTGGATTGGCCGGAACTAGGCATGGAAGCCATACGCCTGGTTACCCTTACCGGCCTGCCTGCCATGGTTGCGGTGGACAGCCATGGAACCGACTACTACGCAGGTCTGCGGG
>MIBM01000319.1:7237-7562 GCA_001830645.1 Spirochaetes bacterium RIFOXYC1_FULL_54_7 | reverse complement strand
CGGGTATCACCGGAAGTCCTGGCCAGGCAGCTGGACTTAAGCGGCCAGGAAGGCAGGAAGGAACTGTTTTTCCACAGGAAACTACTTGCCGGCGAGCTTCCCCTGTCCATCGGCGGCGGCATAGGCCAGTCACGGATGTGCATGCACTTCCTGAGGAAGGCCCACATCGGCGAGATTCAGGTTGGTCTGTGGCCCCAGGCCATGAGGGACGACTGCGCATCCAGGGGAATCACTCTTTTGTAGCCAGCCACATCCTGCCTGGCAAAAGGTCATCAAGGATCGCTAGCTACCCGGCAGGCGGTCTCAATCAGCGCAGACAACCCGG
>MIBM01000319.1:6697-7198 GCA_001830645.1 Spirochaetes bacterium RIFOXYC1_FULL_54_7 | reverse complement strand
GCCAGGGCTGTCAGGCCTTCAGGATCCTGGGCGTGCCTGGGGCTGGCTGCCACCCCTATGCTCACGCTTAGCCTGACCCGCTCCACGCTACCGGGTTTGACCGGTACCAGATCCAGGATGACTTTTTCTGCTTCTGCCCGGATACGTTCTGCCAGGGCAAGTGCTTCTTCGATATCGCCATCGGGCATGAAGAAGGCAAACTCGTCCCCTGCCAGTCTGGCAGCCACATCACCATCACGCAGCAGATTCCCGAAGGCAACGCCAGCGGTGGCTATCACCGCATCTCCCGCCGGCGTTCCATAGCGCTCATTGATGGCGTGGAAATGGTCTATGTCAAGCATGAGGAGGGCACAACCTGCAATAGCCCCGCCAGCCCGGGAGAAACGGCCCCGGACGGCTTCCTCAAGGAAGCGGCGGTTGAACAGGCCGGACAGGCTGTCTGTCACAGCCCGCTTGCTGGCGGTCTCGCCCCACCTGACCAGGTCACCCAGAAAACCCGAG
>MIBM01000319.1:4317-6680 GCA_001830645.1 Spirochaetes bacterium RIFOXYC1_FULL_54_7 | reverse complement strand
AGCCATGACCCCAGCCATGGAACTGAGCATCCGTACGCCTATCATGGGATGCTCCCACACCAGGCGGAAGAAATCAACGCCTTCAAGAACCAGAAGCACGGTATCCTCGACAGCCTCACAGGTTGCAGAGCGCGGCTCACCTTCTATGATGGACATCTCACCAAAAAAGCGCCCGGGGCCAAACTCGTAGACCTCGCGGTCGCTGCCATCCTTGTCCTTGGCCAACAGCGTAACCATGCCCGAGCGGACAATGAACATTTCCGCTCCTGGGTCTCCCTGCCTGAAGATCAGCTGGCCAGCGGCATAGCGACGCTCCCCGAGGAAGGCAGACACCGCGTTGAGTTGCAGGCCATCAAGGGCTCCGAACAGGGATGTTGTCCGGATGAAGTCGACCAGCTGGCTCACGATTGCACCTCTGTGCCCGCATCGGGGGCAAGCCTGCAAACCTGATCACCGCCGGCCTTCCAGACCCGCATGAGAGCGCCGTATGCATCCTCGACCAGCTGCTTGAAGTCCGTTCCATCCTCAGGCCACACAGCGACAGCCATGCTGGCGGTAAAACGGAATTGTTCACCACCTATCGCCTCGGCAATGTCGATGTTCCCGAGGGCTTCGGCCAGACGCTTCTGGATATTTTCTGCCTCTTCGGCCGGGCAATTGGATACTACCAAAGCGGTCTCGTTGCTGCGCAGTCGCACAGCCCAGGCCGAGCGCAAGCGCCTGGCTTCGTCTTTCAAAATTACAGCAATGCGTTCCATGGCCACATCTCCGGCCCCATGGCCCCAGGCATCACACAGTTCCTTGAAGCGGTCCGGTTTTATGAGTATCAGGGCGGCTGGCGTCTCCAGCGTCTTGGGAAGCTCTTCGTCCATGAAGG
Source organism: Spirochaetes bacterium RIFOXYC1_FULL_54_7 (assembly GCA_001830645.1). GTDB lineage: Bacteria > Spirochaetota > Spirochaetia > Treponematales > UBA12059 > MIBM01. The sequence continues at coordinate 5,803 of MIBM01000319.1, read as the reverse complement.
CCCGTACCCACAGGCCAGTGGCAGAATCGGTGTACATCTGCCGGCGTAGCTCCCTGACCCAGGGGGCGTTTTCGGATATGAGGACCTGGGTCGAGCGGACACGGGAGCTGATCATGGCCACCGACCGTAGAAGTATGCGGGCGGCTACATCCGGCCGTTCCCTGGCAAGGTCGTCCATGTTCAGTCCATAGGCCGGAAAGGCAACAAGCTCGGTTTCATCCTCTGCCCTGGCCATGGCGTCATATACCGCCCTGCGTGAGAAGTCAAAGTCGCCCACTACATCACCGGCTTCAAACCGGGCCATCTCGTCCAGGCGCTCGCCCTCGCCCCTGCGGTAAACGGCCACACTGCCACTGCGTACAATATAGAAACGCTCCGCCCTCTCACCCTCTTTGAACACCGAAGCCTGGGTCGGGTAATGCCTGACGGCAGACTTGCCAGCCAGCCACCTCAGGTCTTCGGGCGGAAGCCGCGAGAAGAGTTCGGTTTTTTCGAGAATTCCGACCATATCGATAAGATCAGTTCCAGGTTCTTCCATTACACCCAGTATAGTACCTGATCACTGCGCATCCAAGAGTGGATCGCACGATTAATTGGTACTTGATTTTAGTTGTATAATACAATTATTGTATAGATCAATGAACGAACAAAGACAGGAAACTGGTTCCCCGCCAGGGATCAGACCCTTCAGAAAAGCCATGCGCAACCTGGAGCGCGAAATAGAGAAAGCCTTGTCTGTGCAGACTGATTGCTGCGGTGTAAGCCCGGCGCAATGCCACCTCCTGCTTGCGATAGCCGAAGCCGGAGCTGGCAGCATAGGTGATTTCGCGGAGCGTCTGGAACTGGATATCAGCACCCTCAGCCGCAGCGTGGACTCCCTGGTCAAAGCCGGGCTTGCCACCAGGGAAACCAACTTGGCAAACCGCCGGAAACAGATCGTTGGTCTGAGCGACGAAGGCCTGGCCAAGGCCGATGTAATAAACGGTACCTGCGATGCCTACTACCTGAAGCTACTGGAGGCCCTGCCGACAGAGTTGCGGAGAGCGGCCAGCCAGGCAGTACCGCTACTGGCCTTGGCCATGAAGCAAGCACGAACCGAAGCGGGCGATGGCACCTGTGCATGTACACCTGAAGGGAAGGCCGAAGAGAACCCCAAAGGAAAGCCAGAAGGGAACGAGCCATGAAATTAACGCGGATCATTCCTGCTGACGAGAAAGTTGCAGGTTTCAAACAGCTGAAAGCCTTGGATGAATCCTGGATTTCCGGTTACCTGGAAGCCACGGGGAGGAAAATTCCGGTGCTGAAGACCAGCTTGTCCATGGCAGACCATCTGGGAGCCCTCAAGGTTCGCTGCAACCTGGGCAGGAACCGCTATTCGGTACTGCCTGGCCTGTACACCACGGGCATGCCGGACCAGGCCTCACCCATGCTGGTAACAGCCAACTACAAGCTGAGCCTGGACAGCCTGCGCAAGGAACTGGCTGGC
>MIBM01000319.1:1891-4306 GCA_001830645.1 Spirochaetes bacterium RIFOXYC1_FULL_54_7 | reverse complement strand
GATACTCGTGCTGGACACCAAAGGGATCAATGTCTGGTGTGCCGCGGGCAAGGGTAGTTTTGGCACAAAGGAACTGGCAAGCAAGATCAAGGCAACCAGGGTCGCCGACCTTGTGGCACACCGCCATCTGGTGCTGCCCCAACTGGGTGCGGTAGGCGTCAGTGCTCCGGAATTGGCAAAGTTGACCGGCTTCAAGGTGCTCTGGGGACCGGTCCGTGCTGCAGACTTGCCCGCCTTCCTGGATAAGGGCATGAAGAAGGATGGATCGATGCGACGGGTGGATTTCGGTCTGGTCGACCGGCTCAAACTGGTGCCTATGGAACTGGTCCAGGCCTGGCCGGTGGCAGCCGTAGCCATCGGTCTGGCCACCCTCTTGGCTATTCCCGCGGGAGGGGACTGGCAAGGACATTTCGCTGGCTGGGCTGGCGCCTTGCTTGGCATCTGGCTGACAGGTGCGGTAGCGTTTCCACTATTGTTGCCTATCCTGCCCGGGCTGGCCTTCTCGGTCAAAGGAGCCATTCTCGGTACCGCCTGGGGTATCGCGGCTGCCCTGCTGACCAACGCCACTCTCCCTCTCGGGATAGCCCTGAGTCTGGTTTCTGGCTCGGTTGTATCCTATCTGGCCATGAATTTCACCGGGGCCAGTACCTTCACCTCCCAATCCGGAGCCCTGTTGGAAGTAGACAAGGCCATCATACCCCAAGCCCTGGCTCTGGCCTCTGGCTTGACCCTTGGCATTATTGCCGTCATCACAGGACTGGGAGGCCTGGCATGAAACGCTGGCATTACCTTGAAAACGGTATCACCCTGGAACTTGATACACCGTCTTGCATCGGCTGTGGCGCTTGTATCGATGTCTGTCCCCATGGGGTGTTCAACATTGTGGACAGGAAGGCCGTGATCACGGATCGTGCAGCCTGCATGGAATGCGGCGCCTGTGCCCTCAATTGTCCAGCCCACGCCTTGGCGGTTACCCCCGGGGTCGGCTGCGTTGCCGCCATAATCACCGGCAAACTGCGCGGTACCGCCCCCGACTGCTCCTGTGGGGAAGGCAGTTCATGCTGCTGAACCCAGCCTCGCCCCTATGTTCGTCTACCCAGCCTCGCCCCTATTCACGGGTTGCTAGCCAAGCCTTGGGTGCAAATAGACGAAGGGTCCTGGCACGTACCGGTACCCCCCGCTTATCGCGGGTGGCAACCGGTGTGTGCCACCCTTCGTCCTCTGTAGTCAAGGCTGGAATAGGGACATGGCTCAGGGCTAGGCCGGTTATCATGTATATTTTTGATGGCGCTTCAGAGTCGGGCAGCCATCATACCAGGTCTGCCCCGCCCCGAGACACAGCCCCTATGACAAGCCTGGCAGAAAAGGGGCGGGGGCAGATGGCGGAAGCTTGGTGTCAGCTTCAAAACACCATCATTTCAATGTATACTATGTCCATGGCGCAGGAATCTGTCTTCACTGAAAACAGGGATTATCTCATCGAACTATCAAGAAAATACCTCTGGTGGGAAGACCCGGAAGCGATGACCCGACAGCCATACCGCATCCTGGCGGCAGCCATGAATTTGGGCAGTCTAGAGGACTATCAGAAGATGTACCGGACCTTCGGCTCTCCTCTGATGATCGAAGTCATTCAGCAGAAGGTTCCCGGCTGGTTTTCCGCAAAATCCTGGTCGTTCTGGCACCGGGTTCTGGATCTGGTCGATGTTGTCGATGTTGTTCCCCAAGCTCCGCAACGGATAATCCAGTGAGGGCTGGCTTCATTCCCCATCTTGAGATCCTGCCTCCGGCGCAAAAAGAAATCTGGACAAAGCTCGCTCCCATCCGTGATGATTTTGTGCTTTACGGGGGAACAGCCCTTGCGCTACGCCTGAACCATCGCCAATCCATCGATTTTGATCTGTTCACAGACAGGAACCTGCATCCCGAAGGATTGCTGGGAAAACTCCCTTTCCTTGATACCGCAGTAGTCTTGCAATCCGAGACCAACACCTACACTTTCCAGGTAGCAATGAAGCAGGACTTTGTGAAACTGAGTTTTTTCGGTGGTATTGACTTCGGAAGGGTAGGAGAACCAGAGCCAAGCTCGGACGGAACCCTATGGGTTGCATCCCTGCCGGATCTGCTGGCTACAAAACTGAAGGTGCTGATGCAGCGGGTTGAACGCAAGGATTATCAGGATATAGCCGCTCTGCTCAGACACGGGCTTACACTTTACTCGGGTCTGGCAGCCACACAAACCTTGTTTGGAAAAACCTTCTCTCCTGTGGACTGTCTGCGGGCTCTTGAATACTTCGAGGATCCCCAATTGGTGGATCTATCAAGGGCCGATCGGCTCGTTCTTCATAAGGCGATCAGAGACACCCTGATGCTGGATTCCTTACCGATCGTTCCCATAGTATCCAGAACTCTGGG
>MIBM01000319.1:1628-1864 GCA_001830645.1 Spirochaetes bacterium RIFOXYC1_FULL_54_7 | reverse complement strand
TGCCCCTCGCTTACCGCGAGGGGCAGCCTGTTCGTGCCACCCGTCGTCCCTTTGTAGCCAAAGAATGCGGGAATTTGGCTGGTTCTCCCGGGGCGAGGCTGGGCCGGTAATCATACATGCAAATGAGTGGAACACCAGTTCATGAAGCAGATGAATGGCAGCTGGTTGCTTGATACTGCTTCCGACTCCGAACAACCATCATACCAGGTCTGCCCCCGCCCCGAACCACAGCCCCT
>MIBM01000319.1:0-1620 GCA_001830645.1 Spirochaetes bacterium RIFOXYC1_FULL_54_7 | reverse complement strand
CCTGACTAAGAAGGGGCGGAGGGTGGCATAGAAAAGCACGGTCTGCGATAAGCAGACCATGCTTTTCTATGCCAGGCCCCACCGTCTATTGGCTAACCAGGCTTGTCGTATGAGCCCGTGAATAGGGCAGGGGCAGCGCTTAGTTATTAGGCTTCATGGTCGGAAATAGTATCACGTCCCGTATGCTGTAGGCGTCGGTCAGGAACATGATGATACGGTCTATGCCTATGCCCATGCCGCCGGTGGGTGGCATGCCGACTTCGAGGCTGGACACGAAGTCTTCATCCAAGGTGTAGGCTTCGTCGTCACCGAGTTCCTTCTCGCGCTCTTGCTGCAGGAAACGGTCCAGCTGGACGATGGGGTCGTTGAGCTCCGAATATGCGTTGGCAATCTCCCGGGCGTACACAAAAGCCTCGAAGCGCTCGGTCATGGTGGGGTCGCCGGGCTTCTGCTTGGTAAGGGGAGAGATGTCCGTGGGGTAGTCCAGGATGAAGGTGGGCTGGATCAGGTGCTCCTCGGCATACTTCTCGAAGGCCGCATTGAGGATGTCACCCTTGGTGCAATCCTTCAGCTTCTTCTTGAGCTCGTGCTCAAGCCCCTTTTCCTTGGCAAGTGCCTGGGCTTCCGCATCGGTCTTTACAGCGGAGAAATCGATGCCGCCGTACTCCTTGACGGAATCGGTCATGGTGAGACGGCGCCAGGGCGGGGTAAAGTCTATCTGTGTACCCTGGTACATCACCTTGGCCGAGCCGGTGGCCTTCTCGGCGGCAAAGGCTATCATATTTTCGCAAAGTTCCATCATGTCGTTGTAGTCGGCATACGCCTGGTACAACTCAATCATGGTGAACTCAGGGTTATGGCTGCTGTCGATACCTTCGTTACGGAAGTTCTTGCCCATGTCGTAGACCCGTTCCATGCCGCCAACTATGCAGCGCTTCAGGTACAGCTCGGTGGCTATGCGCAGGTACAGCTGCAGGTTCAGGGCGTTTGACTTGGTGACGAAGGGTCTGGCTGCGGCGCCGGATGCTATGGTCGACAGGATTGGTGTGTCAACCTCGATGTATTCACGGCTGTCCAGGTATTCCCGGATGGCCTTGATGATCAGGGTTCGCTTGCGGAAGGTGTCCATCACCTGGGGGTTCATGACCAGATCCAGATAGCGCCTGCGGTAGCGGATTTCCGGGTCCTTGAGGCCATGGAACTTCTCGGGGAGGGGCTCCAGGGCCTTGGTCAACAAGACCATTTTTTCAGCATGGATCGACATCTCGCCACGGCGGGTCTTGAAGACATAGCCTTCCACACCAATGATGTCGCCGACATCCCAGGTCTTGATGTGGGCATAGGCCTCGTCACCCAGGCCTTCAGCATTCAGGTACACCTGGATCCGGCCGTCCCTGTCCTGCAGGTCGATGAAGGCTGCCTTGCCGATATCCCTGAAGCTCATGACGCGCCCGGCTACGGATACATCCTTGTTCTCCAGCGCTTCGAAGTTTTCTTTTATCTCTTTTGAGTGATGGGTTTGTTTCCAGGTAACAATGGCAAAGGGATCTCGCCCCTCGGCCTGGAGTTTGGCCAGCTTCTCCCGGCGCACCAGTTGCTGTTCTGACAGGGCACGGCTGG
>MIBM01000318.1:5219-5664 GCA_001830645.1 Spirochaetes bacterium RIFOXYC1_FULL_54_7 | reverse complement strand
CAATCCGTCTGGCCTGGGTGAATGCCGATGGCAGCTTTGACACAGCAGCCACACAGACCATATCCACAAGCCCAGAATGCTACCGCCCCAGCCTGGCCGCAGGCGGAGATTCAAGGCTGTATGTGGTCTATGACCGGTTCAATGGCACTGGTTACGACCTTGTATCCCAGGATTGCCAACTGCCGGGCAGCGATGCAAGCCCGGCCGGACACGCTGGCAGCGCGGCTCCGGACCGGCAACCGAGAGGAACTACCCCTTCCAAAGCGTCATGGACCAACGAGACGGTCATCAGCAGCATACCAGGACGCTGGGCCTCCGCGCCCCAGGCAGCGCGCACCAGGGAAGGCATCGTGGTCGGCTGGTACGACTATGGCGCAGGCGCAGCCTTTGCGTACCGGAGCATCGACCTGCGCAGGCAGGACGGGAAGCTTGTCCAGGGGCTTGT
>MIBM01000318.1:0-5157 GCA_001830645.1 Spirochaetes bacterium RIFOXYC1_FULL_54_7 | reverse complement strand
GCAACGCGGCCTTTGCCTACACCTGGGGCAAGACAAATGTACATGTCAGATACCGGGGCAAAGACGGCAGATGGACCGAATCGGTCATTATGTCCTTCAATGACGGCAACTGCTCGGTGCATCCCCACATCCGCCTTGTAGAGGACAAGCACCTGCACCTGTGCTGGCAGTTTGCCCTCAAGAACGGCCACCAGGCCCACCGCAACGCCCAGGTTGTCTACAGCAGCCTCAGCCTGGATGCCTTCCAGACCCTTGCATCGGCAGACGCGGAAAAGACCGAAAATACCTTTACCCTGCCCATACCCACCCCCAAGACCCTGGATTGTCCACCGGACGCGGCTACCGAGCGCTGGCTGGTGAAGCACGGTCTTGGGGCCCTGAAACCCTGTTTCGGCGACATCCACGGACAGAGCGGCATCTCCGACGGCGTAGGCGAGATAGACCAGTACTTCCACTATGCCAGAGTCGGTGCCAAGCTGGACTTTACCGCCCTGACCGACCACGACTGCTACCCGGACTGGATGAGCCCGGCCGAGTGGGAGTGGAATCGCACCACCAGCCGGCTGTTCAACGTGGACGGCCACCTGACCACTATCTTGTCCTATGAATGGACCCCAAACGAGTACCGCTACGATTTCGGCCACAAGAATGTTTATTATCCAGGCAATGACGGCGAAGTGTTCCGCTCCTGCGACGCCGGCGGCATGACCCCGGACCGGCTGTTCCAGAGTGTACGCCGGTACAAGGCCATGGCCTTCCCCCACCATCCTGCCGCCACCTGGAGCATGGTAAGCGCTGCTACCGACTGGGCCTTCCACGACGAGGAGGTACAGCGGCAGGTTGAAATATTCTCCCGCCACGCCCCATCGGAATACTACGGCAACCAGAGCATCCATACCAAGAACAACCCCCAGCTTGCCCATTGCAGCGTCCAGGATGCCCTGGCCAGAGGCTACCATTTGGGCTTCACCGGTGGCAGCGACTCCCACCAGATGGAGCACGGTGTGGAAGGCGGCATCCTGGCAGCCTATCTGCCCAGCCTTACCAGGGATAATGTCTTCAAGGCCTTGTATGACCGTTTCACCTGGGCTACCACCGGTGCACGGATACATCTCTGGCTCACCATCAATGGGAAACCAATGGGCAGCATCATCCAGGCAAGCCAGGGACAGAAGCTGGATATCAGGGCCAGCGTGCTGGGAACAGGCCCCCTTGCCCTGAAACTGCTTCACAACAATGAAGTGATACTCGGCCAGCATACCAAGGCGGCGGAACTGGAATTGCAGCTGGACACAGTTGTAGAACTGGACACCAACTGGTATTATATTAGAGTTACTCAGGACGATGCCCACCAGGCATGGTCAAGTCCGATCTGGGTAGAAACGGGCAAGGGGCACCACGCCTAGGGCCCATACATAACAAACAACAAGGAGCCTGCATGAAACAAGCAGGGCAATTCCATGGATGGGCCGTCCGTTCAGGCCTCGTTGCGATTGCCGTGATAGTATTGCTTTCCTCCTTCCGGTTCATCCTGGCTCCGGTGCAGATTGGCATGATTCTGCCGATCGACACTTCCCTGGGCAATGAGATAAACTTCTATGCCCGCTGTTACCAGGACAAGGCCACCAGAATCGGGTTTCGTCCAGTGAAAGTCATCATCGAGAATCCCCCACGCCACCCCTGAGGCGGTACGTGTGGCATATATGCGCCTGGATGATCTCGGGGTGTCCCTGGTTATCGGCGGGGTTCTCAGCAAGGATGGTGCCTGGCTGGCAGAGGCTACAGCGGAGTCGGGGATTCCAACCTTCGGCGTCACAGCATCCTCTGCCTTGCTCAGTGGCAGGAAAGATGGATTCTTCAGGCTGAGCCCCAGCAATGATGCCCAGGCCAGGGCCGGGGCACGTATCTATATTGATAAAGGCTGCAAGCGACTCTTGCTGGTGACCTCCACTGCCAACACAGCCTATGTGGATCCTTATGTAAGCATGCTGGTGGCCCACTACACAGGAGATATCCTGCAGGTACCATTTTCCACAACAGAGGCGCTTGCACAGGAAATCGAAAGCTTCAAACCCGAAGGCCTTTTCACCATCCTCCCCGCAAAGGATCTGATCCAGGTCATAAACTTGATCCGTGTAAGGGGAGATTGGTACCTGATCGGCTCTGCATCGTGGGGATCAACCGAAATCCTTTCGTTGTACTCCGGCCCTGCCTTGGACGGGGTACTGTTTTTCATGCTGAGTCTGGATGACCTCAAAGGCACGTTCAAAACTGAAATTTCGGAATTCGAAAAAAAATACAGCATGACAGCCACCAACGGCTCCTTTTACCTTGTATCGATCCTGGATATCATCAGGCAGGCAGTGGAAGCCGTCGGTCCTTCCCGGGCAGCCCTCAAGTCCTGGCTTGAAACTCCCCGGTCATACGAGACAGCCTATGGTCTATTGTCGATGGATGAGTACGGGGACAGCATCACCAGCAGGACCATTGTGATGCAGACCGTGGATGGCCAACTGCGCTCGGTGTATTTCATAGAGGATCAGCCATGATCCTGCTTCAGGCATTCCGATGGATGTGCACCGATGTCTGACCATAGCATCCGTAGCCTCCATGCCAGGATAGCTTCCACCCTCCGCTGGATATCGGTATTGTTCCTGGTGATGCTGCTGTCTTTCTTCGCGATCTTCATTGCCATGAGTAGCCTCGACAGGAGAATAGCCACGCGGGTCTGGCAAGACCTGTTCCTGAACCGGCTGGCAGAAATCGAAGCCATTGCCAATGGCTCCCTGGAAAACAATCCAGCCTGGATCGTGCATAACCTGGTCATTTCGGTAGACGGCGAGGTCCTGAAGGCGCCTGTCTCAGGCATGGTAGGCCTGCGCCTCAATGCCGCAGGTTTCTTCGGCAAAATCCATGATCTTGCACCGGGACATACCCTGGTAATCTTCTTCCCCGACCTGGTGGATGGATTGCACTGCGTCCACTTCATCAAGCATGCTGGTTATACCTTCATAGTACTGTCAATGGAACCCCGGGATTCCTCCCCCTGCCTATCACTGGCTATGCCCGCCTGTCTGTCGCCACAAACGGAATAATCTGGTACACCGACAACCCAGCCAGGATAGGCAATGTCTTCCGGTCATGTCCGTTCTCCTTCGAATCCGGATGCCTGTATGCATCGGTGCATACAGCCCTTTCATCCATGCCTGGATCCAGGCTGATTGTCACCCAGGATATCAGCCTCCGGGCCTTGATACTTGTCTTGACTTCAGCGGCTCTGGCATTTGCTTTCTGGCTTCTCACCATGTCGATCCGTGGACTGCCTCACGAGTTTTCAACACTCCAGAGTGAACACAGGTCCCAGATGGGCATGATAGAGGCACTGTCCACCCTGTTTGAATCAATGCACGGCAACGATCCTTCTTCAATGGACAATCTGTCCACGGAACTGCAGACCATACTTGCGACCGGAGGACTGCGGTCTCTCAAGTTTGATGAAAACCGACAGTACCAGACTCTCGTAGCAAACCTATGCCGGGCTGTCATGCAACTGGTGGCTTCCCTGGCTGAAGACAGGCAGCGGCTGGAGACCAGCGAGAGGCGCTTCCGGGCCTTCATAGAACAGTCACCCTTGGCCATCTGCATCGTCAGAGGGTCAACCATCCACTATGCCAATCCCAAGTTCCTGAGCACCATGGGATTGAAGGAGGATGAGATTCTGGCCGGAGTCGATGCTCCAAGCCTGTTTGTTCCGGAAGAGCAGGAAGCCAGCAGGGAAAGGATACGCAGGCGTAGTCGTGGCTTGCCGGTACCCAATGAGATCGAATCCATAGCGTTGCGTAGGGATGGCAGGAAGTTCCCTGTCTACATGGCCAGCTCCATGATAGACCTACCTGATGGGTCCGCGCTCCTTGCCTTCGTCATCGATATCAGCGAGCGGAAAAACGCGGAGGAGAGGTTGAGGTCCTCCCTTACAGAAAAAGAGGTTCTACTGCGTGAGCTATACCATCGTACACGCAACAACATGAACGTCATAGTGGCCATGCTGTAACTGCAGGCGGAGTATTCCGGCGATGAAAGCCTGAAAGCCCCTTTTACGGAAGCCCAGAGCCGCATACAGTCCATGGCCCTGGTGCACCAGAGACTGTACGATTCCCAGGATCTGTCCCGTCTGAACCTGAAGGAGTACATTGCCGACCTGGTCAAGCTCTTCACCAGGAACCAGACTGCCTGTACCGGCCAGGTCTGCTTTGAAACAAAGCTGGATGATGTCTTCGTCCTTATCGACACCGCCATCCCCTGCGGTCTTGTCCTGAGCGAGATAATCTCCAACTCCCTGCGGTCTTGTCCTGAGCGAGATAATCTCCAACTCCCTGCGGCATGCCTTCCCGGATGGCAGAATCGGCATCATACGCATCAATCTTGGCTTGAGCGATGATGGCACCATCCGGCTTCGTGTGGCCGATGATGGACTGGGATTGCCGTCCAGGTTTGACCCTAGGACCGGGGGTAGGATGGGTTTGAACTTCATTTTCATGATCGGCGAGGGGCAGCTCGGTGCCGTTATCGAAGAAAAACAGGAACAGGGTCTTGCGTACAAACTGAGCTTCAAGGATAACCTGTACACCGCAAGGCTCTGACCGCCCCCCTTGACCACAATCCACAAGTCCTTTATTGTTTCTACAGACCTTATACACACCAGTAACGGAGCTAGGAACAATGTACCAGTCAGCGGCGAGCAGTCTTTCTGTATCCCTACTCTCCCTTGTACTCGTACTAGTACTTATTCCCCAAGGCAGCCGCCGGAGAAGTGGATAGGGCTAACCCAGGAGTAACATCCGGGCCTGTCGCCTTCCGGCGACAGGCCCTTTTTTTATCTCCTGGCTAAAAAGCAGATCACATGGATTGATGTGCAGACCAGAAAGTGACAGGGGGCATACGTGAAGAAAGGTAAATCCACAGGAGCCAAGAGGCTGGTAAAAGGGCTGGAGGACGCCGGCGTAGAGCTGATCTTTGCCTACCCGGGAGGCGCCAACCTGCCCATCTACGAGGCCCTGGCCAGAAGCGGCATCAAGACCATCCTTGCCAGGCACGAGCAAGGCGCGGCCCACATGGCCGATGGCTACGCCAGGGCCAGCGGCCGGCCGGGTTTCTGCA
>MIBM01000317.1:4197-9863 GCA_001830645.1 Spirochaetes bacterium RIFOXYC1_FULL_54_7 | reverse complement strand
GGATACCTTGGAGAACTCCACGGTCACAAAACCCTTGCGCTCCTTGAGGGTGGCTATGGACAGCTTGCGGCACAATATCCGTATCTCGGCCAGAGCCAGAAGGCTTGAAGCCTCCTCCGGTACAGGCCCGAACCTGTCTTCAAGCTCCCGCAGCAATGCCTCGAGGTCGTCCTGGGCCAGGATGGACGCAATCTTCTTGTAGATCTCCATCTTCACAGCCGGCTGGCCTATGTAGGAATCGGGTATGAAGCCTGAATAATCCAGTTCAAGGTAGGGCTCTTCCTCGGCGCAGTAGCCTTCATCGGACAGTCTGGCCACCGCTTCGTCCAGAAGCTTCAGGTACAGGTCAAAGCCTACGGAATAGATGTCTCCCGATTGCTCGCGCCCCAGGAGATTGCCGGCACCGCGTACCTCAAGATCCTTCATGGCTATCTTGAAGCCGGATCCGAGATCGGTGAAGTCAGAGATGATCTGCAGGCGCTTCATGGCAAGTTCGGACAAGACGCGCCCGTCGGGGTAGAACAGGTACGCGTAAGCCAACCGGTCGGAGCGCCCTACCCGGCCGCGCAACTGGTAAAGTTGACTGATACCGTAGATATCAGCCCTGTCTATGATGATGGTGTTTACATTGGGTATGTCTATGCCGTTTTCGATGATGGTGGTGGATACCAGCACCTGGAAGCCCCGGTGTATGAAACGGTGCATGATGTCTTCCAGCTCATGGGCTGCCATCTGCCCGTGGGCCGTCTCCACCATCACCTCGGGCACCAGTCGCTGGATGTAAGCCCTGGTGTCCTCAAGGGACTGCACCCGGTTGTGGAGGAAGAACACCTGACCATCACGCTCCACCTCGCGCCGGATGGCCTTGGCCACCAGGTCGGGCTGGAACTCGTCAACCACTGTCTGTATGGGGTGGCGGTTGGTAGGTGCGGTGTTCAGCACCGACAGGTCCCGGATCTTGAGCATGGACATGTGCAAGGTGCGTGGTATGGGCGTGGCTGTCAGGGTCAGGCTGTCTACGTTGGCCTTCATTTCCTTGAGCCTTTCCTTGTCCTTGACGCCGAAACGCTGTTCCTCGTCAACAATGAGCAGGCCAAGATCCTTGAAGCCGACATCCTTCTGCAGGATACGGTGGGTGCCTATGAGCACATCCACACTGCCTTCCTTGACACCAGCCAGCACCTTTTTCTGGTCCTTGCGGTCCACAAAGCGCGAAAGCATGCCAAAGACCACTGGCAGTCCCCTGAAACGGTCCATGCAGTTTTCGTAGTGCTGTTCCGCCAGGATGGTGGTTGGAGCCAGGAAGGCTGCCTGCTTGCCGCCCATGACGGCCTTGAAAGCCGCCCTCATGGCTATCTCCGTCTTGCCGTAGCCCACATCGCCACATACCAGGCGATCCATAGGCCTCTCGCTCTCCATGTCACGCTTCACTTCATCTATGCAGGTAAGCTGATCCGGTGTCTCCTCGTAGGGAAAGGCAGCCTCGAAGGAGGTCTGCCACTCGCCATCCGGCGGGAAGGCAAAACCCCTGGCCAGCTTGCGCCTGGAGTAGATCCGTATCAGGCGCTCCGCGAGGTCTTCCACCGACTTCCTGACCCGGTTCTTGCGGTTCTCCCAGGATTTTGACCCCAACCTGTCCATACGCGGTTCGTCGCCTTCGTTGCCTATGTAGCGCTGTACCAGGTTGGACTGCTCTATGGGAACAAAGACGCTTTCCTCGTCCGCGTACTCTATCTTTACATAGTCACGGTCATTGCCCATCACCTTCATGCGCTCTATACCGGTAAAACGACCGATACCATAATTCACATGGACCACGAAGTCTCCGGGATTCAGCTCCACAAAGGTGTCTATGACCTTTGACCTGGCACTCTTGAGTGATTTCGGTGCCCGTTTCCTGCGCCCGAAAATCTCGCTTTCCTGGATATAGGCAATTTTGATGGACGGTATGGCAAAACCAGCAGAAAGTCCCGTGGAGTGCACGTTTACAGCTTCTACCTGGATCAGCGAGGCTATCCGTTCGGCCTGAATGCCGTTCTCGGCAAAGATATGGACCTCGTACTGGGCCTTGATGAGGGATGCCAGTTCTTCCCTGAAGTAATTGATGTTGCCGAAGAACGAGCGGGGGGGCTCTGAACCAAAGAGCAGTCGATCGGCTGCCTCTGCTGCCTTCAAGACCCAACTTGACAGCACCCGTGGATAGCGGCTTGCGGCCAACTCGAAGTCTACCAGAATTGCCTCCGGAGGTGGCACAGGACCCTCTATGAGGGCTTTGCGGTACAGTCCGGCATACTCCCGGCCTATGGCTTCGCTCTGGCCGCCCAGACGCTCCCGTTCAAGCAGCACCACCACGGCATCGTCATCCAGATAATCAAAGAGACTGGACGGTGCACCGAAGGCCAAGGGCAACAGAATCTCCTCTCCCTTGACCTCGCCATGAGCGGCCAGGCTTTCAAGAAGTCCAGCCATGGCAAGTTCAGCACCCTCCGCAGGGGATTTCGGGCAGCGCGCAAGAGTCTGGCCCAGCCTGGCTACCAGCTCGGGGGTCCAGACCAGCTCCCGGGCCGGACGCAGGAGCACGGTCTTTGGCCTGTCCTTCTCCGAGGCCTGGGAAACAGGTTCAAAGAACCGCAGTTCTTCCACCTCATCGAACTCGAAGACAACGCGTACAGCCAGCTCATCGCCAGGCATATATACATCCAGCACTTCGCCGCGCAGGGCAAACTCCCCCGGGAGACTTACCCGAGGCACCCGTAGATATCCCCAGGCTGCAAGACGATCGGCTATGGAGGCCGCATCGATAGAGTCACCGGCTGAAACCCTGAAGAGTCCGCGCTCGAATATCTGCCGGGGTGGCACCGGCGTCATGATAGCCCGCTGACTTGCAACTATGACCCGGGGACCGTTATCATCCAGTAGGGCGGCCAAAGCGGCTGCCCGTTGGCCAAACATGGCTGAGCGGGGTTCAACCGGTCGATACGCGGCGGTATGCCACCAGGGGAAGCAGAGGGCTGGCACACCGGCAGCCTGGCAATCCGAACCGAAAGCATCGGCTTCACCGTCGCTGGGAACAACGACAAGGAAACGACGACCGGCAGAGCGTTTCGATGAGGCACAGACCAGCATGGCGGCAAGAGGCAGTTCCAGTTCGGCACAGTCTACCGGAAAATCACCGGTCTCCATGCGCTGGATCACCTCTACCAGGGGCTTATGAGTGTGAAGACGGGATAATGCAGCATCAATTCGTAAGGAGTTCATGCAAAACGTCCGAAAATAGAAGCAGGATAATGCTCGATTCCTACTCTACACGAATGGGGTCGGGCGCACAAGGAGACGCATAAGGTGTACGCCCGCAGGACGATATTGGCCGCCATCATCGCCGCGACGGTCTGTACTATGGCGACCGCCCAGGCCGAGCTGTCCATCGCGTTTTTTGACAAACGCATATATGTGCCCGGAATCGAAATTCCGGTCAAGGTCAGCATTCGCAACGATACGTCCCAGGCCTGGCGCTTCAAGCTGGCAGACGAGAAGCGCTTGTCTGTTAGCTTCGACGTACGTACTCTTGGCAACAGACCCCTTGAGGCAAGCGACTCCTGGAAACGGGCCATGGCTGCCAGCAGTCCTGCCTTTTACCGCGAGCTTGCAATCCAGCCTGGGGAAGAGTACTCCTTTGTGGAGGACCTGCGTAATTTCGTAGCTGTGCTGGAACCGGGAACCTATATAGTCAGTTGCACCCTATGGCCGGAACTCGGTAGCCTCAGTGGCTCCGCTCCCTTCATCCGCTCCAATGCCTTGAACTTGTCGGTCAGGCCCGGATCCCCCGCACCCGGGGCAACCGAGATATTCCGCACCGGCACTGCAGAAATCCTGAGGGCCGAGAGGATAGGTCCTGACGAAGTTGTAGGACGAACCATCAAGGCCCGCCAGAAAAACCTCTGGAACGAGTTTTTCCTGTATTTGGACCTTGAGAGGCTGCTGCGCAACAACCAGGACAAACAGCGCTCCTATGACCGCGAATCAGACGATGGCCGCAGGCGGATGCTTGAAAACTATAGAACGGACCTGAAGCAGAGTACTGTGGATGCCGATATTGTGGTAATCCCCACATCTTTTGAAATCACTGAAACCCGATACGGGCCACTGTATGGCACCGTTACGGTCATCCAGAAGTTTGCCTACGACGGCTTCAGCATGATCAAGGAATACACCTACGAGCTGGAAAAACAGGACGATATCTGGTACATCGTCTCGTACGTGGTACGCAACAAGGGGACGGAATGAAAGCGCTGGTCGTAGTAGAAAACGATGATGTGGCAAGGCTTGTTGATTTCGTCACCCATCCTCTGGGAATAGACATCATCCGCTACAACGACCCCCTGAAGGCATTGGATAATCTTGAAGAGATTCGGCCGGATGCAATTGTCATGAGTGCCCAGGATTTTCCCAGGCACTGGAAGTCCATAGTAGTCAACATCAGGGCCTCCAGACCCAAGGGTGAATGCGCAGTGATCCTGCTCAAAGGCGACTGGTTCCCTTTCGAGGAAGCTGCCAAGGCCGCCCACCTGGGTGTCAATGGTGTAGTGCGTGAAAACCTTACCGACAAGACCGAACGGTCCCGGTTCCAGCAGCTTCTCAAGCGTTACATGGAGATAGATGACTCCAGGCTGACGGACCGCCAGGCACCAGACGAACTGGACAGGGTTGATTTCATGTTCAGCCATCCAGAGCGCTTTACACCTGTACCTGGACGCATAGAGACCATCTCCAGCAATGGCCTGTCCTTCCAGCCCGATTCTCCCGCCCTTGCTTCTGACCTGGAGATAGGCACTGTCATCCCCGATGCCAGCCTCAGGATAGACAATGCCATCATCTTCTTTGCCTGCAAACTTGTGAGGGCAGGCCATGTTCTGGCCTTTTCTTTCGACGGGATGCCTCCCGAGAGTCGTGAAATAGTGGTTGCCTACCTTAATTCACGGACCGAGAGGGAGATGAAAGCCCTGTTGAAAAAATAAACCAATCGTGATATTTTTACTAAATGAATGATACACCATGCGCCGGTGAGCGCCTCAGTGAATATGCACGCAAGATGAAGGCTGTGGGGCACCCCATCCGCCTGCGTCTGCTGTGCCTCATTGCCCGTGAAGAGGATCCTTGCGTTTCCGATCTATGGAAATGCCTCAAGCAGCCTCAACCGGTGATTTCACAACATCTGGCCATACTCAAGCAAGCCGGCATAGTCGAAGCTGAGGTGCAACGCACCCGCCGGGTCTACTCCATCGCTGACCCTTTCATCAAGGATATGGTGTCCAGAATCATAACAGAATCTGCCATGGAGACTGGTGACGCCTTAGTAGTCTGATTTTCTTGCAGGCAGGTCCGATTTTCTGACAGGCGGGTCCGATTTTCTGACAGGCAGGGTCAGGGAGTCGTACGCCTCACCGCTGAGTCCGGATTCCGCAGTCTGGCATTGGCTATGGAAGAGTGCGGCAACACGCTGGAGGCGGAAACCGATCGCCAAAGGGTCTGGGCGTTCTGTCTGGCAGAAGCTACGTACAAGGCGTCTGCCAGCACCAGCAACATACGGTTCAAATCATGCTCTCTCAGATAAGCAACCACTTCACTACGCGCATCAGCCCTGTTGATGAAATCCTCCAGCCCTGCCC
>MIBM01000317.1:3712-4112 GCA_001830645.1 Spirochaetes bacterium RIFOXYC1_FULL_54_7 | reverse complement strand
CAGGATTCCTCAGGGTGCTTATCATGGCATCCCTCATAAAGGGATCCTGTTCTATCTGGTCATCCGCCCGCAGTATGCGAATGGTCTCTTCCCAGGTCACCATATCGCTACGAACCTCATACAAATCCAGCAGGGAATAGAGTATGGTCGAACGTTCGCCTGGGTTTTCAAGGGATTCCCGCCAGTCGTCTGCCCTGCGGAACTGGAATTCCGCAAGGCCAAGCTCACCCTCGACCATGAACACCCTGCCCTTCCAGTATTCAGCTTCAGGATATCGTGCCAGCAGATCCACCAGCCGGCCAAGCACCGCTGCGGAATCTTCCATTGCGGATTCCGGCCTGTATTCCAGTACCTGCAGGATGACAGTAATGAAGGCACGGTGGCTGTCGGAAATCTTCTG
>MIBM01000317.1:3069-3695 GCA_001830645.1 Spirochaetes bacterium RIFOXYC1_FULL_54_7 | reverse complement strand
AGTCCCTCAGAATGAATTCCTCGGCAGCGAAGGCCGCCAGGATCCTCCGTATCGAGTCTCCGGACTCCTTTGCCGTAGTACTTTCCATGACTTTTCCAAGCCGCAGGGCAGCGGTCTGGAAGCTTTCCCGCCGGGAGATAACCGCCAGTTCAAAAGCCATGAAAGCGGCACCAAAATCCTTGTCGTTGAACAAGCGCTTGCCGCGCTCCAGACTGAGCCAGGCCGGTTCGTCCCCTGCTGTGGCCATGGCAGGCTGGGCATGCAAGGTGGCAGCAAGCACGAGACAGGCGAGGAGGGTTTGAACTACGGTCTTTCTGGCGTCTGGGAACATCATAATAAATCGAATTCCTTCCAGAATACAGTATCGGCATCTTCCGGTGCGCAGGTTTGGACAATTTCTCCCTTACGGAAGACGATGACCTTGTTGCCAGCACCGGTTATACCGATATCCGCATGCCTGGCCTCCCCTGGTCCATTGACGACGCAGCCCATGATGGCTACCGTAACCGGCTTGCCTGAACCAAGTATGCGGTCCCGCCAGCGTGATGCAAAGCCGTGGGTATCAAAGCCAGCTCTTCCGCACCGTGGGCATGATACAATATCAGCCCCCTCACGTAGCCCGGTGG
>MIBM01000317.1:0-3056 GCA_001830645.1 Spirochaetes bacterium RIFOXYC1_FULL_54_7 | reverse complement strand
CTCGGCACCGGCTATGACCTCGTTTTCCATGTCGGATGACAGCGATATACGCAGAGTGTCGCCTATACCGTCTGCAAGCAGACCGTACAGGGCGGCAGCACTGCGTACGCAACCCTGCACCAGTGGGCCGGCCTCGGTTACGCCGATATGCAGGGGAGTATCATGCCGGGAAGCAAATAGGCGGTTGCACGCCACGGTGTCTGCCACCGAACTTGCCTTCATCGACACTATCACCTCGGTAAACCCCAAGGCATCCAGGGCTGCCAGTTCCCGCTCAGCGGCCTGGACCAGCACACCGGAGCGCAGAGCCAGCTGGACGGGATCGTTCGCGGCCTGGCGTCCACTGGCCCCTTCGTAAACAGCGGCAAGATCTTTGGGTAGGCTGCCGGCGTTCACCCCTATCCTTATGGGCACACCCTTGCCTGCAGCCTTGGCAGCCACCTCCCTCAATTTCCAGGGAGCTCCCAGATTACCGGGGTTTACCCGGATCTTTGCTATCGGAAAATCAAGGCAACGCAAGGCTATGCGCCAGTCAAAGTGTATGTCCGCAACCAAGGGCATGGCCACCATGGACGCCAGCTGCCCGAGTGCCTCTACGTCATCCATAGCCGGTACGGCAAAGCGCAGGATCCTGCAGCCAAGGCTGGCCAGGTTGTCTATCCTGGCCGCGGCGTCATCTAGATCCCGTTCTGTCAGTGGATCCTTCCACATGGTCTGCACAGGTGGTGGATGTCCACCTCCCACCAAGACCGTGCCGACCTTTACTATCCTGGTATTCTTTCCCATGAAGAGGATTATACCCCGCGCGTTCCCCGTTGTCGCCTGCCACCTGTGTAGCCCATCGTTGATTTGCCTTGGCAGTAACCCTACCGGACGCACCACAAAAAAAGCCGCCCCGGGCGGGACGGCTTTGCAAAGCAAGTTTGGATACCAGACTGGTTCAGATACCTGGCCAGTTAAATTCCAGGCTGATTCGCTTCTCCGGTCAGGAACCAGAGATGTGGCGTTACCGTGTCAAACAACGCCAAACAGGAAGGCCATGACAAAGAGGGCTACAGTTTCGCAGATACCCACAACCGTGATGTATTGGGCAAAGCCCTTGCCGGTCTCTCCGTAGGCATCACAGCTGGCTGCTGCGGCTTTACCCTGGGCAACTGCCGACATGGCAATGGCAAGGCCCCCGGTGATGCCGGCGCTGAACAGCAAAGCTGGGTCGGCGGTAGAGCGCATCATCGTGCCAAGCAGGATGTTGCCGTAGATGGTCTGGGTAAGCGGGGCTCCCGCAAAAGCCATGAGCAGGAAGGGTGCTGGCTTGTTGGCCATATATGCACGTTTCCAGGCACCGATTGCTGCCTGGCCGGCTATGCCGGCTCCAATGGCAGATCCAACAGCCGAAATTCCAAGTACGGCTGCTACGCCGATCATTCCAATATTCACTTCGAAGCTCCTTTCCTTGTAACAGAAACCTTGTCATCCAGATCTTTGAACGGTTCATAGCGATATCCGGACCACTCCATGTTCATGTGACCCGAGAATTCGAGAAGATTCAGGCGCACACCGTGGACTACCACAGACAGGGCACCCATGACCAGGTTCAGGCCATGACCTACCAGCAATATCATGGCTCCGAAGATGAAGGCCAAAGACACCCGCAGCAAGCCCGAAGCCATGCCGTTGGTAGCCTGCGAAATGGCCACCCCCGCAAGGCCTACGGCCCATAAACGGATGTAGGACACGATATCGGCAAAGAAGCTTACCGCACCCAGGAAGATGGATATGATGTTCTTCAGGGTGTCCAGGATGGCCTGTATAGGGCCAGTCTCCCAATTGCTGAAGATGGCGTTTGCCAGGAAGCCGAAGCCGATCATGTACAGGCCATAGGACGGTATCGGGTAGCGGTCGGCATCCACCACCAGGGTAAGCACCATGAAGTACATGCCAAGCACCAAGGCAAGTGCGCCTAGTTGCCCTATGAACTTTGGCTTGGGAAAATCCCTGACCATGTTCTTGATGTGGGCTATGGAGAGCTGTATGGCACCCAGGATGAAACAGAAAACTTTGATGTTGTCTCCCGATGCCGGGTTCCAGCCAGCTATCGGCGGGAAGGCCAGAGCCTTGATGAAGCCTGGAAGGGCTTCCGGTGGCAGGGCAAACCAGGTGCCGGTCAAGGCTCCCCAAATGACGGTAAGCCCCGTCATGTACAGGAACAGCTTGAGCCCGTCAGAGACTCCCTTGCCCAGGGACTTGATCGTTGCAAATACCACACCGCCGAACATCAAGAGGCCGTAACCGGCATCGCCGAAGATCATGGCAAAAAACACACCGAAGAACAGCAGGAACCACAGGGATATGTCGTACTCCCGATAGTTTGGCACCGTACCCAGGAAGTCGAACACGGGCTGAATGATACGCACAACAGCGTTGTTCTCTATCTTGGTTGGCGGTTGTTCATCATCCAGAGGCTCATCCAGCAGCAAGCCCCAGCCCTTGGCCGCGGCAGCTTCCTGAAGCCTCTTCTCGTCCCTGGCGGGAACCCAGGCCGAGAACCATGAAAGGGCTCCATCGCTGGGAATGCCGGAGTGCAGGGTCTCGAAGGCAAGCTCCCGGTCCGTAAGTTCCAGGATACCCTGCAAGGCAACCCGCCTGGACGCCAGCCCTGCAAGGGCCTCACGGGCCGAGGCTACCCGGGCTCTGGCGGATGCCAGATCGGCCTCAAGGGCACCGAGGCTCTTGGTCGGAAGGCGGAATTCCCTGAGATCAGCCGTAAATTCCCTCTCTGGACCGGCGATAAGGGCAAGACGCAGTATACCCTTTGTCTCCCCGAGCCGCAGGTAATCAAGGTCGGGAGGCAGGATTCCAAGCTTCTTGACCGCGATTTCTGCAAATCGCATGGGTATGCCCACATCTGACAGGCTGACGACTGAGGCTGGTTCAAAGTCTCCCCAGTCCTTGCAACGTTCCACCTCACGTTGCAGGCTTGCGGTTTCTTCCAGCCCTTCTGTAATGACTGAGGCATGCTGCATGATGGTGCGGGCCAGATCCAGGCCTTCCCGAAG
>MIBM01000316.1:1846-7705 GCA_001830645.1 Spirochaetes bacterium RIFOXYC1_FULL_54_7 | reverse complement strand
CATGGATGACGTCATACGGCTGTCTCCCTCGGCTTACGGTGCCTTTGCTCTCGTCCTCAACGGTGAGCTGCTGAGTTATCATTACCAACTTGAGAAAGACCTTGTTCCTCTTCTGAACCAGGTGCGGCATTTCAAAGCAACACCGTAGGAGGCATTAGCAGACATGAACATCAACAGTTTGGCTCCCTGCGGTGTCATCTGCGATCTCTGTCTGGGTTTCCAGCGCACCAGGAGCAAATGTGTTGGTTGCCAGGCTGAAGGGAACAAGCCTTGTCATTGCGCTGTCTGCAGTATAAAAGCCTGTCCCGAAAAACAGGGAAACCCGGCTGCGCTGTGCGTTGATTGTCCGAAGTACCCCTGCCGGCGCATCAAAGAGCTGAACAAGCGCTATATGGCAAAGTATGGAGAGAACCTGCGGCAGAACCTGGAATCCGCCAGCAAAGACGGCTGTACAGCCTTCATTGCAGCTGCCAGGCAGAAGTGGAGCTGTCCTGCATGCGGGCAGTTACTGTGTGTGCACAATGACAAATGTCTGCATTGTGGAAACATCAACCCTTATTTTCCAGGCGCATCCCTCCTGGGGGCATCCCTCCCGGAAGCATCGCTCCCGGACGCAACAAAAGTCACCATGTCCGCTCCGTTCACGATAGTCAAACTCACGCCGCCAGACATAGAGGCAGCGAAGGCGGTTATACAGCAGTACCTGGTCTGGCTGGGCATCGACCTGTCCTTCCAGAACATAGATGAAGAACTGGCGGACTTTCCGGGTAAGTACCGCGGACCAGAGGGTGTTTTTCTGGTGGCAAAGGACGGGGACAGGGTAGTGGGCTGTGTCGGGCTTCGGCGAATGAGCCCGCAGGTCTGCGAGATGAAGCGCTTGTTCGTGCTTGATACCCATAAGGGCAGGGGCCTGGGCGATGCCCTTGTCCGGGAAGTCATCAACCTGGCCACGGAAAGGGGCTACTCGAAAATGCGGCTTGATACTCTGAGCACCATGGGCAAGGCCCAGAGCTTGTACTGGCGACATGGCTTCGTGGAAATACCCCAGTACACCGTGAACCCCATACCGGGGGCTGTGTTCATGGAGAAAGACCTTGTTCCTCCACTGAACCAGATGCAGCAGAAAAAAGAAAATCTGTAGGTGGCATGAAATGAACGAACCCAAACCTCACCTCTGGGAAATTTTATTTGAGTTGTACGAAAGCTTGCCCCGACAGGGTCCGGGGGATATATCGCTTTCACTGAACCCGCCTGGCTCAAGGAGAATCCACCGCCACCGGTCAAGGCCAGCTTTGCCTTTGACTACCCAACCATGGGCCGGGTTCCCGATGCCATTGCGGCCATTGCCAGGACCGGGTTTTCCGGATTGTGCTGGTACCAAAGACATACTCGAATCTGATCAGGTGCTTGTACGACATGAATGATTGGAGGGACCATGCAGTTCCTGAATTTGACAGGTGGAACGGCTTTCAACATGGGGAAGGGACGAAACTGGCGGGTGATACATCCGGAGATGGGCGCATCCTTCATCACTCTGAATCATGCAAGGCATGATTCCGGCAATGAATTTTATCAGCATATCCACGACTATAGCGATGACATCATCATTGTACTGGACGGTTCGGTAGCCCTCAGGCAGGGACAAAAGTATACGCCAGCTGTGGCTGGTGAAGCTCTGATGATACCGGCTGGCGAGGTTCATGGTACGTTGAATACCGGTGATGGCGTTGTCCGGATGGTGAGCCTGCAGTCCCCGCCCGATATGGCCTTGTATACTGGTGAGCACAACAAGACAGAAACCAAGAGACCGGTGCCGGCTTCCGACAGGGTCAGCACTGTACTGGTGGTACGGATGGCCTCTGGCAGTCCGGATTTCCGGAAGTCCTGTGACTGGCGGCGGGTTTTTGGTCCGGAACACGGTTCAAGCCGGATGCTTCTGGAATATGGCTCGCTCAAGACGGAAGAAACTGTGGATCTGGTTGAGGAAGGACGTGAAGGTGTGCTGGTGTTGCTAACCGGAGAGTTCGTGCTGGAATGTCCTCGCCAACCTGTGGTAGACCTGGCCGAAGGCAGTGTGGTCCTGACTGCAGGAAGCGAAGCCTTCCGGCTGCTGTGCCGTTCGCCTGTGGGTACGGTCATTCATTGTAGTGCACTGCCCGAGGATAAAACACGATGATCATCATCGATGCCCTTGATCTACCTGGTGTCCGTTACCCTGCCGGCCGGGTTACACGTCCGCTGATTGGCGGCAACTCTGTGGTGCAGGGACTTCATTTCAACCAAGGGTATGTGGTCCTTGATCCAGACGGCGGCCAAGTGCCATGGCACAGCCACGAGCCCGAGGAGAGCTATTTTATCCTCTCCGGGACGGGTGAGCTTTGCCAGGGCACTGAGTGTGTCGAGGTACATGCCGGGCAATTGGCCTATGTGCCACCGGGCACCTATCACCAGTTGACCAATACTGGCAAAGAACCTTTGGTGATGCTGTATTGCTGTGGGCAGGGTGAGGTACTACATGGCCGCCAGGAATTGGACGGAACCCTTCCCAGGGCTGGCATTGATGTACCGCCTTTGCCACCAGGCGCCAGACTACAGTCAATTTGAATGGTCGCTGGCAGTCCATGACGCCAGCGGCCGGTAGTGCTGTCAGTAATCGGAAGTCCGTGTCGATGCCTGGCAGTCCTGCTGCTGGCAGCTTGGATCAGCTGCAGATGCCGGATGTCTCAGCTCTGGTTGAGATCCCTTACGCTGAAACGTTCCACCAGTTCTCCGGAAACCAGAACCTTGGCGGCGGGCAACGGACCAGGGGATTTTATACACTCATTGAGGATCCGCACGGCCAGCTTGCCAATCTGGCGTTTGGATACCTCGATGGTGGTGAGGGCTGGGTCGAGCATAGCCGATGTCGGCAGATTATCGAAGCCAATGATCGAAACATCCTCAGGGACGCGGATGCCCTTCTCCTTTAGTGCCTTGATGCATCCGAAAGCAATGATATCGTTGGAGCAGAACAGCGCAGTCGGCAGCTTCTTGCGGGTTGGCAAGGTTTCAATCATGTCTTTGTAGACTCCGGGAAAGGTTGAATCGACCATGAAGCAGAAATCCTTGACGTAAGGTAGCCCATGATAGGCCAAAGCTTCCTTGAAGGCCGTGGCACGCATGGCAAAGTTAGGCGTTGTCACATAGCTTGCCACAATGCCGATTTCGCGATGGCCCTTGTTTACAAAATGTTCAACTGCCATGAAGACGGATTCCTTGTTGTTCATATCGACAAAGTTGAAACCCGCGACTTCGTCATAATTGTCTATGAATACGATCGGTGTATCGATCGGTTGGAAGCAACGGATCTCCTGTGCGGAGAGCTCCGTGCCTAACACGATGGTCCCACCGCTGCGCTGATCCTGTGCGGCCTTGACAATCTCTTCTATGGAACCCAGCTGGATCGTGAAAATTTCCAGGTTCAGACGGAGTTTGCGGGCTTCCCGGCTGAGACCGTCGATGTAGTTGGCGATGAATATCTCATGCTCGTTGTTGACTACGTGGCCATGCCGGGAGATGTGAAGGAAGCGGATGGTCTCATCACGATGCCGGGTCAGGTTGGCACTGCGTTCGCTGTCGTAGTTCATGGAACGTGCAATGTCCAGGATGTTCTGCCGGGTACTGTCTCCGACTCCAGGGCGATTGTTGAGCACCATGGACACGGTCGCTGGAGAGACACCGGCAACATTGGCGATATCCTTGATTCGAATAGCCATGGCCTTCCTTACTCCCCGTCTGGATGTTGGCGATGATTTGTATTCCGACAGTTCCACAATATAGTAGATAATCTACAGAGCTGTCAACTGAATATTTTCAGTTGAAATACAAAAAAATTGGAAAAATACTAAATATCTAAATACTACATTAAAAATCTGTTAATGATTGAACAAGTTAAAACATTGTATGATATATAAATAGGAAATCATATGAAATTAAAATAATTCAGTTGACAGATTTAAATGACATGATACACTCAAGAAACAACTAGTAAAGTGAGGTTTGTTGATGAAGAAATTAATGAACAAGCCCGATCAGTTTGTAACTGAAATGCTTGAAGGCATCCTGGCCGCTCATCCGGATGAACTCCAATCGGTTGGCAATGACCTGCACTGCCTGGTTGCAGTAGGCATGGATGCTGCCAGGCGCAAGGTAGCCATTGTGACTGGTGGCGGCTCCGGTCACCTGCCACTCTTCCTTGGGTTTGTAGGACCTGGATTGCTGGATGGGGTGGCCGTTGGCAATGTATTCGCTTCGCCGAGTGCCAGGCAGATTGCTCAGGTGACTTCAGCGGTAGATCGTGGCCATGGTGTGCTTTTCCTGTATGGAAATTATAGTGGTGACGTCATCAACTTCGGTATGGCCTCCGAGATGGCCGATGTTTCGGGTATACGCACCGTGCATGTTACAGGTAATGACGACGCAGCATCATCCGTGAAAGGTGAGGAGGACAAGCGTCGGGGTGTAGCCGGCATATACTTTGCCTACAAGGCTGCAGGAGCGGCAGCTGATGAAGGATTGGATCTGGAAGGTGTAGCCAGGGTAACCCGGAAGGCTGTGGATCGTACTCGTACTGTCGGGGTTGCTCTTTCACCTTGTATCATTCCCGAGGTAGGTAGGCCTGGTTTTACGATAGGTGACAACGAGATGGAGCTAGGTATGGGCA
Organism: Spirochaetes bacterium RIFOXYC1_FULL_54_7; assembly: GCA_001830645.1. Lineage (GTDB taxonomy): Bacteria > Spirochaetota > Spirochaetia > Treponematales > UBA12059 > MIBM01. Next base: position 3,003 of record MIBM01000316.1, on the reverse strand, counting down.
TTCACGGCGAGAAAGGCATCTCTCGTACTGCCCTCAAGACGGCAGACGAGACCGTTGATGCAATGTTGGACATCATCCTGACTGACATGCCCATTCCCGGTGGGTCGACGGTTTCCGTTCTGGTAAACGGTCTGGGTGCTACCCCCCGCGAAGAGCTGTACATACTCTACCGCCGTGTCCACAAAATACTGGTTGGAAAAGGTATCACCCTGCGACGGGTACGCATTGGAGAGTTTGCCACTTCAATGGAGATGAGTGGCGCATCGGTTTCGGTCATCCTGCTGGATGAAGAATTGAGCCACTATCTGGATTGTGCCGCATCCAGTCCTTTGTTCCCATGCCCCTGAGAGGTCTGAGATATGGACCTGTGCAGGAATGATGTTATAGGCGTCTTCGATGCCATGAGCCGATCGGTCACCACCGGCAAGGATCTGTTGACCAGTCTGGATGCTGATCTGGGTGATGGTGATCTCGGATTGACCATGGTCAATGGTTTCTACGCCATCTGTCAGTTCATGGCCAGAGATGACGCTCCGGCGGATACTGCACAGTTGCTGATGCAGGCTGGTTTCACGATGGCCGAAACAGTGCCATCGACGATGGGTACACTCGTCTCGACGGGCATCATCCGGGCTGGTAAGGCTGCGCCTGTCCGGGGTGACATTGACGCTGCTGCTGGTCTGGAGATGTTCAGGGCTGCCGTGGAAGGTATCGCTGTCCGCAGCAAGGCCAAGCGCGGTGAGAAGACCCTGCTTGATGCCCTTTACCCGGCATTGGAGGCATGGGAAGCCGCCTTGTCGACTGGTGGGGATATTGCTGCCTGTATGGATGCCGCATCCCGGGCTGCTGATCTGGCTGTTGTTGCAACAGCTGGCCTCCTTTCCGTGCATGGCAAGGCTGCGGTCTTCGGTGATCAATCGATAGGTAAGCCCGATCCCGGTGCTTCAGCCATTGCAATGATCATGCGTGGAGCGCGTGAGTGGTTTTTACGGAGTGTGACAGGATAACGGAGGTATGACACTGTGAAATTGCTCAAGGGTATAGTTACAGCCATGGTTACCCCATTCGACGAGCAAGGTAATGTCGACCTTGCGGCGGTGCAACGCCTGACCGAATTCCTCATCACCCGCAAGGTGCACTGTCTGTATCCTACTGGA
>MIBM01000316.1:0-1786 GCA_001830645.1 Spirochaetes bacterium RIFOXYC1_FULL_54_7 | reverse complement strand
AAGGCCATCGCAAGGACAGTGGTGGGAACGGCGGCAGGTCGGGTTACTGCTTACGTACATGCCGGAGCCATGAACCAGCGCGATACGATCGAACTCGTACAGCATGCTCATGCCATTGGTGCCGATGGTGTTGGTGTGGTTACGCCTGCTTTCTTTTCGGTCAATGATGCCGAGATGGAAGAGTATTATATCGCAGTGGCACGAAGTGTTCCTGAAGATTTCCCGGTATACCTTTACAACATCCCGCAGTGTGCGGCCAACGACCTCAAGTCAGCAGTTGTGGCACGTATTGCAATGCGCTGTCCGAATGTGGTTGGCATCAAATACAGCTGGGCAGATTTCATCCGGACCAGTGAGTATCTGCGGACCCGGGAAGGTGATTTTTCGGTAGTCATCGGAGCTGACCGTCTGCTGGTTCCTGGTTTGGCACTGGGTTGTGATGGAACCGTCTCGGGTGTTTCAGGTGTCTGTCCGGAACCTTTCGTGGCTATATATGAAGCCTGGCTGGCCGCTGATCTGGACAAGGCCCGGCATTGGCAGGCTGTGGCCAGCAGTATCTGTGAGTTGCTTAAAAACGGTTCCAATATGGCCTATTTCAAGGCTGCGTTGGCTGCCCGCGGTATGGCTGTTGGCCCGATGCGGCGTCCGCTAATGGAATTGCCTGCAGATGAAGCCACCCGGTTGGGTGAAGAACTAGGCCGATTGCTGTCGGCTGCGGATATACCGATATGCGTGGATTGAAGGCTCTTGAGCCAGCTGGAAGCCCATCCGGAAGGGCTGGTCAGGACCGGCCGTGATGTTTTTACTGTCTGCTCCGCTGCATATGAAAGGATCTATGTAACCGGCGTTGCCGGTTCTATCAGCTGAGAGGCCAGTAATCCAACTGGCTTTTTTTGGGGAGGACTTTATGTGGAAAAAGCTTTTTGTGGTAGTGGCGGTTCTCGCTCTGGCCGCGCTTCCGGTGTTCTCAGCCGGCCAGGCCGACACTACGACCCAAAGTGCTGAACCGATCAAGATCGGTGTCATCCAGGACCTTTCGGGTCCAGGGTCGGTACTCGGTACCGCAGGCCTGAATGGTTCACAGCTTGCCGTGGATGACATCAACGCCAAGGGTGGTGTCAACGGCCGGATGCTGCAACTTGTACCGTATGATATCAAGAGTGATCCAAACGAAGCCATCAATGCCTTCAAGCGCCTGGCCGACGTTGACAAGGTAGTAGCTGTCCTCGGACCGCCCCTCTCCAACATTGGTCTGGCTACTGCTCCGGTCACCACTGAAAAGAAACTGGCTTTCCTTGGCATGTTTGGTGATCCACGCTGCATGCTCGGCGAGAAGATGGATACACTGAATCCCTATATGTTCCTGATGCAGCCATCTACCCAGCAGACGGCCATCACTACTGGTGCTTACCTGGTGGAGCGGCTTGGACTCAAGAAGATCGCCATCCTGGCAGCCCAGGATCATGCATATGTGGTTTCCATGGCAAACTTTTTCAAGGAATACGCCAAGTCACATGGAATAGAAATAGTTGCCGAAGAATGGAACAAACAGGCTGACATCGACATGAAAGCCCAGCTTGCCAAGATCAAGCAGAGTGGTGCTGAGGCCTTGTTCAATTCCAACCCCACCCAGCCTCTGGTAGCCAGCACGTCCCAAGCCTATCAACTGGGCCTGAACATTCCGATGACCGGAAGCCTGGATTTTTCAGCTCCATATGCATCACTGGTGTCCGATTCGCGCATGGCTACCAGAGGCTGGGTGGGGTTGGAATTGAACAAGGCCTCA
>MIBM01000315.1:4060-5587 GCA_001830645.1 Spirochaetes bacterium RIFOXYC1_FULL_54_7 | reverse complement strand
TGAGGTGGCGAATACGAAGTAGAACACCGACGACATGATCATGCCCAGGCCTATAGGAATGCGCAGCAGGAAAACCGCCACAAAGCAGGCGAAAAACAGGATGATGGGAAAGTTCATACCTGGCCTCCGGCTTTTGCCATGGCTTTGAGCAACAGGATGTCATGTACCAGGTCGATGCTGTATCGTACTATCATGTCCATCAAAAAAACCACATACACCGATGAGACCAGTGTGAACGGGATTGACAGCCCACTGGATACCCGGTAGCCCTGGGACAGCACATAGTCCAGCGATGGTTTGAAGGAGATGATCAGGGCAGTCAGCAGCAATAAATCGCCGATGATGCGTACTATGGTTTGCCCGCGTTCCTTCAGGTGGTCGTACACCAGTGTAAAGGCCACCATCGAGTTGCTGCGCTTGGCATAGGTCGCGCCCAGCAGGGTAGCCCAGACAAAGGACAGCAAGGCCAGCTCTTCTGGCCACATCAGTGGCGTGAAGAAATAGCGCGAGATGATCTGCAACAGAAAGCAGACAAAGATTGTCAGGAACGCGAGCATCGGTATGTACAGCTCGATGACATCGACCAGGAATAGCAGGGTAGACTTGGTGCGGGCTTTCATCGGTGTGAACTCCTTGAAGATGGTTGATACACCGGCCGGAACGGACAGCAGACCGGAACAATCCGCATACCTTCGCCGTATCACCCCGGATGTGGCACAAATGCTACTTTCAATAGGCAACCAGAACCGCTTCAAGCGAGCTTTCTGGTTGCCATTAAGTATATATTACTTTATCTTCTGGATTTCCTCATACAAGGCCATGTCCCAGTCCTTGGAGATTGCCTTGCCCTCAGTCAAATAGAAATTTTTGGCGTAGGCGGCAAAAGCGGCCTTGTCCGGGTTATCGATGACAATCAAGCCCTGTTCCCTGAAGAAGTCCAGGATGTTGGCCTCGTTGTCAAGATTGGTCTTGTCGCAGTGGGCCCGTGCCTTTTCAATAGCCTGCTTGACCCAGTCTTGCTGCTGGGCGGTAAGTGACTGCCACTTTTTCTCGTTGATGGTTGGCCAGACCTGATCAACCACATGGTCGGTCAGAACTATGTACTTGGTTACTTCATAGAACTTGGCATTCTTGTCCGTAGGCAAAGGATTGTCCTGCCCATCCACAACACCGGTCTTCAGACCCATATACACTTCGCCGAATGCCATCGGGGTAGGATTGGCACCCAAGGCACGGCCAAGGGCTATCCATGCCGGTGTATTGGGCACACGAAGCTTTACCGATTGCATCTGCTGCGGGGTCGTTACTGGTCCAACCTTTTCAATCAGGTTCAACTGCCTGGTGCCCAGATAGAAGGCGCCCAAGGGCCGTAGACCCAGCTTGACAACACTCTGATCAAAAAGTTTCTGCCCGACAGGACCATTGAGGGTCTTGGTCATCTGATTATAACTCTGGAAGGTGTAGACCGCCCCGAACATACTGGCTGTCGGAATATGCTGGGCCAGCCAGGAGCCGGAGGTGTACGCC
>MIBM01000315.1:0-4053 GCA_001830645.1 Spirochaetes bacterium RIFOXYC1_FULL_54_7 | reverse complement strand
CCTTGCCCTGGATCATGGCATCCTTGTCGGTATCCTGGTTGAAAAGCTGACTGGAGTGGTAAATATCAACAATGATGCCCATGGAAGACAGTTTCTCGACCTCTTCCTTGAAGACATACATAGCCTGGGTGTGGGCATCACCAGGTACACTGGCGGTGGTCCAGATAAGCTTGACCGGGCTAGCCTTGGTCGTTGCCTCCTGTTGACCCTCGGCACTTGCGGTAAAAATCAGGACTGCCGCAAGAAATGTGAAAAATGCGATCCGCTTGATCATGGTTCCCTCCTGGAATAGTGAGTCTCCTTATCCTCTCAAGCCTGCATCCACAGACTGAAAAGACCATTACGAATCCAGCTGCCTGGTCAGTGCAATTTCCATCTTTCGGAAAGCGTTTCAGCTCGGGTATCCAAAGAGGCATTGCCTACTTGTCTTGCTTTGCAAGACATCGTTTTGTCTAAAATCATTTTATGACCGGTTCCAGATATTGTCAAGAATTTTTCATACAATTGAAATGCCGCACTATGTTTTCGGTTGCAAGGCCTAACGGTGGGTTTACTGCCGGCATGCTCAACTCTCCCTCCCGGCAGCAAACATTCCAACGACATTCTCAGGCGGCACATCACCCTGGATATTATGCACTGCAGCCAGCACGAACCCGCCACCGGGGGCCATGACATCGGCAATACGCCTGACCTCGGCTGCCACCCGCTCGGGCGTACCATTGGGCAGGAGATCCTGGGTATCGATGCCACCCCAGAAGACTATCCTGCCGTGATACTTGGCTTTCAGCACTTCCGGGTCCATGCCCTTGGCCGTAACCTGGAACGGATTGAGGGCATCGATCCCAAGGTCGATAAAATCAGGAATGAGTTCATCAACAGCGCCGCAGCAGTGGAACAGGATCCTGCCGGACCAGCCATCCCGGATGGTTGCAATCAGTCGCGCCATGCGCGGTTTGATGAATCTGCGGAAGTGATCAGGTGAGAACAACAACCCATCCTGGCCGGCAAAATCGTCCGCAATCCCGACGATGTCGACATAGGGACCAAGTGCCGAGAGGGCTGCCTTGGCGGAATCGATCTCGAACGCCAGAGTCCTGTCCAGCAGATCCGTGAAAAGGTCTTCGTCCAGCAGCATGTCCATGCACCAGTTGTCCAGACCACGCAGCAGGTAACTCATGGTTGCAAAGCCACCGAAAACATTCAGCACCGTTGCATACTCCCCTTCCGCATGCCAACTCTGCAAACGTTCCGAAAGGTTCAGGAACCGGCCCGGATCCCGGCCGTCTGGCCAGGGATATCGTTCCAGGAACCCATGACCATAATCATCCACAGCGAAGGGGTGTTTCTTTATCGCCGCACCTGCCTTGATATCCCGTTCAATGCCCCACTCATCAGTATACATGCCATCCTGGGAAATCCGGTCAGTCCACCCTGCCGGCCCCTGGGTTGTAGCCCCTCGGGTATCAATATCCAGTCGCCTGAGGACCGCCTCATCCATCTCCACGGCACTGAAGGCCAGGCTCTTGTACCGGCTTTCGCCCGATATTCCCAAATGGGTCTTCAGTGCGGTATAGGCCTTCTCGTCCATGGTGGTCCAGATGGTGCTGCCCAGATCCAATGGCAGTCTGTCAGTCTGCCTTCCTTCGAAAACTGCCATGATCCGTTCCCGATGTGTCAAAAGGATCTCCTTGTCTGTCAGCAGGACTATTTTGCAGGATCAATAAGTCTGTCACGAAGCCGGGGCCATTGCCGGACGAGTGCCTCTGCCTCTTCCCTGGTTCCGACCTGGACCAAGAAAAGGACTCCCTTGGTCTCACGTATCGAGGCTCCGAATTTTTCCAGGAAACCAGGCAAATCCGGAATCTCCCAGATGCTGGACAACTTGAAGGAGTGATCACGGCGGTGGATGTTGCGGTCATCCAGATAGGGCTCCAATTGCGTCTGGACGATCTTGACAAAACTATGCCTGGAAAGGATATCTGCAAATTGATGCCCCGGAGTACTGTTGCTGCCGCAGTAATGTACCGCCAGGGAACCGAATTCCCTGGCTATCCGTTCAAGGCAGGGCATCTCGAACTCCTCGATGAATCCTGGTGCAAGCATGACGTTGCTATCGGCAGCAATCCTGAGACCGGGTACAAACATATACTGGAAGCTTGCGCGATATTCATTCCGTTCGTTCAGAATCAGCTTGTATTCGCGTTCTACGTGCACAAACGTATCTGTGATTAGTTCAAGCAGCCGCTTTACCTCGGCAGGATGATCGTAGAGGTCCAGGAATATATCGTCTCCGCGCAGCTGATAGGCTATGATAAAAGGACTCTGCTCGCTTGGTGGTGCTATCGGCAGACCTGGCGGAGCATTCTTTTTATAGTACTCAAGATGTTCAAATACTTTGTGCAATACCTTGTTGTCCAGAGACGGAACATCCATGTCCCAGACCTGCTCTATATTCTTGATGATTGGCAGAACCCGTGCGTCATCGGCGACGAGCGTCATGGGGCAACCAAAGAGGGCAGGAATGGGATGCACCATCCTGAATTGGATGGGATACAAAGATGGTACAAAATCGGTGTCCAGGTCCAGGGATGGTTCCAGGAATTCCAGGGCCAGTTCCAGCGCTTTACTGGGACTCTCGAAACATTCTTCGTAGGGATAGCGGTTGGGGCTACGGTCATTGACTCGAACTCCCAGCAGGAAGTCCTGCTCCGGACTCAGGATGAATTCGCGATGCCTGTTGATACGAAGCTCATAGTCGCTCAAAGTTCCCCCTTTAATGGCAAAGTATCATAAATGGCCTGTTTCGTCTTGCTCTGCCAAACCATGTCTTATAATTATTTTAAGAGTGATTCCAGTATCTGTCAACAGTTTTGCATGAAAACACACCGTCTTGATATTGTGGTGAACTGTAGATAGTATTGAATCAACAGGAGTTGCAACCACATGATATTTGATTCCCTTGCAAACAGTGACAACTACCGAGAAATGCCCGCAATCCACCTGGCACTGAAGTACCTCAAGACCCTGAATCCGGACAAGCTTCCGGTCGAACCCCTTGAGCTTGACGGCAAGTCCATCACGGCAGTCGCCAAAGCTCCGAAAACCAGACCAATGAACGAATGCCGGTTCGAAGCACATCGCCGTTTCATCGATATCCATTGCACAATCGAGGGGATAGAGGGAATTGCCATCAGGGATGTGGCCGATTTGCAGTCGGCAGGCGATTTCGACATCAGCAAGGATATTGGCTTCTACACTGGTGACCATCATGCAATTGCGTATCTGCACCCTGGCCAATTCATGGTCTGTTTCCCGGAAGATGCACATAAACCTGGCATAATGCAGGATGGTCCCCTGCAGGTCAGCAAGATCCTGGTAAAAATCGCAGTCACTCACTGAATCATGAAGACCACCTGGTCGATCCATAGCTGGATTGATCATGATGGCTGGATATTCAAAGCAATGGAGACTCTATGCAAAAAGAAAAAGCCAGAGCGGAATACCATGTCCGTTCAGTACAGCGTGCCTTGCGCATACTGGATTGCTTCAATCACAACAATCCCTATCTTGGCGTCTCCGAGATAGGGACCATGATTGGCCTTCATAAAAGCACCGTACATGCCTTGTTGATAACCCTGGAGGACGAGGGTTTCGTTGCCAAAGATGAAGAAAAGAACAAGTATTTCCTGACGTACAAACTTTTCCAGCTTGGCGCAATAGTTTCCGAAAACATCAGCGTCAAGAATATTGCCATGCCATACATGGAGGAGTTGTGCCGGGAAACTGACCAGAGTGTAGCGTTGAATGTGATATCCAACCACCAACGGATGGTTCTGTCGGTTTGCGAAAACAAGGGACCAATGAAACTGACCCTTCGTCCAGGACAATTGCTTTCCCTCCATTCCAGTGCGGCAGGCAAGGTCCTTTTATCAGGATTGACAGAGTCCGAACTGGCCGAGGTCGTTGCAATCAGAGGTCTTGAGCCTATGACGCCGAAGACCATAACCGATCCGGAGGTCCTTCGCAGGGAGCTGGAAACTACCAGACAGCGTG
>MIBM01000314.1:11237-11550 GCA_001830645.1 Spirochaetes bacterium RIFOXYC1_FULL_54_7 | reverse complement strand
CGCCCGGAACAGGTTTCTGACCGTTCCATGGAACACAACAACCCCCAGACCAGGCAGGCAGAGCCCCGTCATGACTTTCCCAGGGAAAACCGCTACCAGGGGGAAGGAATCGTTCTGTTCGTAGGTGCAGGCCGCAGGCAGCGGTTCTACGCCAGGATAGCCCTGCGCATGCTCATCGATTCCGGCCAGGTGAAAGAAGAGCAGATCGGCGATATCAGGACCATGGACAATTACAGCTTCATCAATATCGACCCGGCAGCAGAAGAAACCGCGATACGCGTGCTTGGCCAAACCGAGTACAAGGGCCGTCTGC
>MIBM01000314.1:9106-11222 GCA_001830645.1 Spirochaetes bacterium RIFOXYC1_FULL_54_7 | reverse complement strand
CCAAGAAAAAGGAAGACCAGGCCTCGCAGGACTGACAAGCCCCTTCTACAGGATCCTGCGCAACAAAAGCACCACGAGGATAAAATTGACAAACAAGCCGGCAACCAGATAAACGGCGCTCAGAATTGTTGTTGTAATCGATTTATAGCTCCATCCCCGCAGCATATGGCTGTCACCACCCTCGAAGGCTGCAAGGTCCCGTCTGGAACGACAGTAACGAGCATGCCTCCATGAACTGCGGTATAGTATGAAACCGCTTACCCCAGGCGGCAGGAGCGGCAAAAGAGGAGAAAAACCTGCTGCCACCATGATGGCAGCGATGGTTGGCAGGGTCCTGGCAGACAGGACCCTGGACACTATCAGGCTCATGGCCAGCAAGCCTGCCACCAGGGACACCTGGGTAAGGGGATTCCAGTATTCATTCTTCTGCCGGCCGCTCCAGATTGCCCGGAGTTCCACATCCTCGTCACTGCCGTCATGGATTATCAGAAGCACAGGCCTGCCTTCGGCAGGCCCGAATACCATACGACCGCCATCCAGCCTGGCCCGGCCTACCGCATACGCCCGGGCTACCGGGGGAATGGATGGCAGAGCCGCCCACCGCACCCGTTCCAGGGTGTCGCAATCATCGACTATTCCGCCATCACCGACAGCCCCACCCTCACAGACAGAAGATTCGCCACCTTCCCCTGACAGGAGGTACACCACGGCAGCCCGGGCATCGATGACACAACTCAGACCTTCGTTGCGCAGCCACAGTTCGTTCCGGCCGCCTATGGCATCCACCTCGCCGAAAAAGCGGAACTCGGCATCAGGCTCACGGCAGGAATGGAAGCCAAGACGGGGCAGACTCCGGGCAGCCATGATCCTGGTCCTGAAAGACTTCCATCTCGTGCGGCTTATGATGCCACCGCTTACCGGCAGGACAATGTAGAAAAACAGGGCCGTAAGCAAAGCCAGGTACATAGGTCCGAACATTGGACACTCCGCTTGTCACGATTTGGCACGATCGATAGTATATGGCCGCATGATACAGAGTGTAAGTGTAGGACCCATAGGTGAAAACGTCTATATAGTAGAGAATCCCGGGACTCCGGTCGTCGTAATCGATCCAGGCGCCGAGGCAGGCAAGCTGTTGCCCCTGATTACAGCCGCAGTAGCCCGTACAGGAGCCCCGGAAGTCATCCTGGCCTGCACCCACGGCCATCTTGACCATGTGGCTGCCATACCCGAAATTACGGCAGGTTTGGGCAGGCAAGGCATTCCTGTCCGGATAATGGCTCCCGAAGCAGACCGCGCCTACTTCGGCGAAGCCGCGGAAGCCACAAACCGCAGGGTGTTTGCAGGCATACACGCCATGGAATTTTTTGACCGGTACTGGCGCCCCATACCCGAAGCTGAGTTCTATTACAAAGACGGAGACCGTATCCCCGGTACCGACATACAGGCCATCCATACGCCTGGACATACCGCAGGCTCATCCTGCTTCCTGGCCGAAGGTGGCAAGGACCTGCTTTCCGGTGACACCCTGTTCAGGGACGGTCGCGGACGCACTGATAATTTTGATTCCGACGAAGCGGCTATCATCTCGTCCATACGGGAGAAACTGTGCATACTGCCCGATTCAGTCCGGGTCTGGCCCGGTCATGGCGGGCAGACAAACATAGGCCGGGAGAAGCCCTGGTTCGCCTGAAACAGGGTAACCCGAACCCGGTTGCCACCTGTTCCCCTGGAGGTTCGCATGCATCTTTCAAGCCGTCCGGTGACGGCCATCTTCATACTCCTCGTCTTTGCCACCAGCGCCTCATGCGCCCCGAAGGCCGAAGAACCCATTGACCGCACCGAGTTCGTGCTTGGAACAGTCTGTTCCATCCGTCTGCTTGACGGCGCATCAAAAGCAGCCCTGGATGCAGCCTTCAAACGCCTGTCCGAGATAGAAGCCACCATGAGTATCAACACCCCCGGCACCATAGTTGGAAGCGTCAACGAAGCCGCCGGAAAACAGCCCGTGGAAGTTCCCCAGGATGTTCTGGACGTAACCCTCAGGGCACTGTACTACGCCGGACTTACCGACAGGGCCTTTGATCCGACCATAGGCCCGATCGTCAAACTGTGG
>MIBM01000314.1:8875-9066 GCA_001830645.1 Spirochaetes bacterium RIFOXYC1_FULL_54_7 | reverse complement strand
AAATTGAGCAAGCCCTGCCCTTGGTCGATGCCAGGACAGTGGAAATAGATGAACGAACTGGCACCATCTACCTGCCCAAACGGGGCATGCTCCTGGACCTGGGTGGCATAGCAAAAGGCTACGCCGCCGACGAGGTCGGACGCATACTGGTCGAACATGGCGTAAAGGCAGCGGTTATAGACCTGGGTGGC
>MIBM01000314.1:7660-8845 GCA_001830645.1 Spirochaetes bacterium RIFOXYC1_FULL_54_7 | reverse complement strand
GGCAGCAAATGGCGCATCGGAGTGCAGAACCCATCGGATGCCAGAGGTGCCTATATCGGCATAGCTTCCCTTGGCGAAGGAGCAACCGTGGTAACCAGCGGCATCTATGAACGCTATTTCGTGGATACCGACGGCCGGAGCTACCATCACATCTTCGATACCCGCACAGGCTACCCGGTGGAAGGGGATCTCTTCTCCGTCACCGTGATAAGTACCACGTCCATGGATGCCGATGGCCTGTCCACCGCCTTGTTCGCCCTTGGCCTGCAGAAAGGCATGGCCCTTGCCGAAAACCAGGAAGGCATCGAAGCCATCTTCATAGACTCGGCAAACCGGGTCTACCTCTCGTCAGGTGTTGCAGGTATGTTCAACCTGACGGACCAGAACTACACCCTGGCCGAATTGCCATGAGCCTTCGCCATCAAGCCTTCCTGCCAAGCCCCAGGCGCACGAAGAGCCAGGGTGCACCCAAGGAAATCCAGGCTCCAACCAGAGCGTAACGGACGAATTTGACCAGAGGATACAGCGTCGAACCATCCCCGGGCGACAAAAGCTTGCCTCCGAAATAGACCAACGCAAGTCCGGCCAGCCCGAGGCCCATGCGTGCTGCCTTGGTTTTCAGGCTTCCCGAAGCAGCATCGAAGGCAATGCGGCCAAAACAGAAGTTCGCGCCGATAGCCGTTCCCAGAAAGGCACCAGCCAGCGTAGGATCCCCTGGATAGAGGGCGTTCATTCCAAGGGCGACAACGGCAGCAGAGATGATCCGCAGCCGTATATTGGCCTTGGCAACGATGCGTGAAACGCGGTCACCAAAAATATACCAGGCCAGAGCAATGCCCCAGCCGAGGAACCAACCCAGGAACAGATCGGTCGGGTAGTGAACTCCGAGATAAATCCGGGTAAAGCCAATCAGTAACGGCAGAACTATGGCTAAAACAAGCCCCCAAGGCGCACGGAACCTGCTTGCCAGAAGCCCCCAGAAGGTGGCGCTGCCCTGGGCATGCCCGGAAGGCAAGGCAAAGCTGGTCTCATGGGCCAGTCCTACCGAAGGATCAAGGACAAACGGCCGGGGTATGGCAAACAAAACCTTTAGCCAGCTATTGGTAAAGGCAGAAAAAAGAAACACCAGCCCGAAACGTATGCCGAAGCGCGCATCCACGCACCAGAAAATTACCGGCAGGAACA
>MIBM01000314.1:6390-7602 GCA_001830645.1 Spirochaetes bacterium RIFOXYC1_FULL_54_7 | reverse complement strand
CAAGACCCCAGATCATCAACTCTTCCATTGCATCCCTCCAAACCAAAGACCGAACAGCTACACGTAGCCCAGTTTAAAGTCTAGCGATGAATAGAGCAAGCGAGGATGGGCTACTACTCAGTAGCGCTTCTCTACCAAGGCTTTGCGTGACTTGGTCAGGTTGGCAATCACCTCGTCGCTGCGGACGAGGGATACACCAACGCAGAGAGCGTCTATCACACTGAGCTGAGCAATTCGTGAGGACATGGGTTCAAATTTCACGTTCGTCTCCGGGGAGTCTACAATCAGTACCCTCTTGGCCACCTTGGAAACCGGTGACTTGTGCTGGCTCACTATGGCCACCGTCTCTGCACCTGTTTCACCGGCAACTTTCAGGGCTTCTACTACATCCCGGCTGGAGCCGGAGTGGGAAATGACTACGAAGACTTGATTGGGTTTAAGCATAGCCGCAGCCATGACAGCCATGTGGGAGTCATTGAACCATTCGCAGGGGATGCCGATTCGGAAAAACTTGTGGTAGGCATCCATTGCTACCACCGCCGACCCCCCAAGTCCATAGAAGATGATCTTGTCAGATTTTGCCAGGATCTCTACTGTTGAGCTGACCACATCATAATCAAGAGTTCCCAGAGTATTGCGTATCGCAGCTATGTTGGCATCGAATACCTTTTTGATCAGGTCAGGAACCATTTCATCACCGTCCACGGATTCGTGGATATTCCGTACCATGGGTATGATCGCCTGTGCCAAATGTATCTTGAAATCCTGGAAACCTTTGAACCCGAGGCCCCGGCAGAAGCGGATGACTGTTGGCTCACTGACTCCCGCCTTCTCAGCCAGTTCACTGACAGAAAAGTGGATTACCTGGTCAGCTGCCCCCAGAATGCAATCTGCCACCTTGACTTCAGACTTGCGGAGTCGACTTACGTTGTTTTCTATGAATGATAATTGTGCCATGTCTCCCCGGAGTATAGCCGTAGCCACGTACCTTCGCAACCGCAGGACTAAACCATGAATCAGCAAGAAGTCTTCAGACAATTGCCGGAACTGTCTGCCGATCAAGCGGAGGCAACGGAACTACGGCATACAGAATCAGATTGTAATACTTCCTCGTTCCAAGGGAAGTCCCAGCTCTGCAAAACCCTGTTCCAGCCAGGAGTGGATCTCTGCATACTTGGGGTCCGTGAACGGCGGCAGGATCATGGGCTTGCG
>MIBM01000314.1:430-6287 GCA_001830645.1 Spirochaetes bacterium RIFOXYC1_FULL_54_7 | reverse complement strand
AAAGTGGCTCGTACGAGTTCGGTCATAATTTCTGGAGCCCAGTTATTCATTCCCGCTATGGTAGCCCGTACGCCCATATAGTACAGAGGTAGCCATCCTGTAGAGGTGCCGATGATCACCTGGAAATCCTTGTTGCCTTCCTGGGCTTCATAGGCCACCCGGGACAGGAGGCCAATTGCCAGGGGGCTATCCTTCATACCTGCGAGCCCATAATCTCTGAGAGTACGCACCACCTTCAAGTTGAATGTGTAGCGGGAGGTCTCCGGATTGTTGTAAGCGAAAACAGGTAGCTTTACCGCGTCAATGATGTCCTTGTAGTACTGTACCACTACTTCATCACTATGCTTGTAATAGAAGGGAGGAACCGCCCCTATGGCATCAACCCCGATCTTCTCTGCTGCCTCCGCGAGTGCTACCGTGCTTTTGGTGTCGATGCAGCCCACATGGGGAAGCAGGATCTTGCCCTCGTAAGCGGTTGCCGCCTGCTTGGCGATCCCGTAGATCTGGATGCGTTCTTCGTTGGACATGAGCGGGCCAGCGCCGTAGGAGCCCGTCAGAAACAGACCATCCACACCCTTGTCGAACATCCACTTGATGTGCCAGGCGGTCTTGGCCGCGTCGATGTTTCCTTCCTTGTCGAACATGGTGATGTTCGGGACCAGGGAACCTTTAATCATGTTATACCTCCAATGGTTTGTGTTGCTATTCTGTTGCGGGCAATCTGCCCGGCGTTTACAGCACCTGCCGTCGAACCTTCCAGAAGGGCAGCAGCTACATTCCGTGACACTATCCAGGAAACCTTTGCTGCGGTTTCAACCGAGGTTGCCGCGATATGTGGGGTAAGGAGGATATCCACCCCCCTCAGGGGAGAATCCGGAGGCAAGGGCTCTTCGGCGAAGGCATCCAGGGCAGCTCCAGCAATTCGTTTTTCCTGCAATGCCTCACAAAGCGCTGCTTCGTCTACAAGTCCACCTCTGGCGGTGTTCACCAGGTATGCCGTCCGTTTCATCAGGGAAAGTGTCCGGCGGTTTATCATCCCCTCCGTGGCTTCTGTCAGGGGTGCACAGAGTACAACCCAATCCGCCTCGGCAAAGATCTGGTCCTGTTCCTTCATCAGTTCAAGACCACAGTCCGTTGCCCAGGTACTATCGGGGTAGGGGTCATAACCCAGGAGGCGTACACCGAAGCCCTCCAGGAGCTCAGCTACTCTACGACCAATATATCCAAGGCCTATGATGCCCACTGTGGAATCCGATACCTCATTTCCTGCGCTCCGTTCCCATCGCCCCTTCCGGAGTAAATCCAGATGTTTGTCCAAGCGCCGGCCCAATGACAACATCAGGCAGAGGGTCATTTCAGCCACAGCATTGCGGTTGGCACCCGGAGCGTTGGCTACCAGGATGCCTTTCTCTGTTGCTGCACCCACATCAATTGCATCCAGTCCCGTGCCATGCATGTGAATGATCCTGAGACAGTCGGCAGCATCGACCACTCGTCGGTCCACCGTATCATTGCCAACTATCAAGGCATCGAATCCTGGTACCTGGCGGGCCAGATCCTCGGGGCCGGGGTTGGGTACATCAGTCCAGACAACCTTGATACCTCGCTCCTCAAGATATGCCGCGGCTGCCGGATCAGCCTTGCCGAAGGATTTGGAAGCTACCAGAACCTTCATCGTTGCCCTCCTGCCACGCCATTCCTGGCCTCTCTGGTTGCCTGGAGTTCTGCCCCCAAAACACGGAAGCGGGAAACCAGATCTGAATACTCGGCTCTCAGCTGGTGATACAGTGCGCTCCTGCCCGTGTCGGGTTGCCAGGAAGCATAGTTACGTTCTTTCCCGCGGACGAAGGCTAAGCCCTCACTGATACCCAGACCATGGAAGCCCATCACCGCTGCCCCTGCGACGGATCCCTCATTACAGTCCGGAACCAGGATTTGCCGGTCCAGAATGTCTGCCAACAACTGGGCCACCAGGGGATTCCTTGACAGGCCTCCGGTAAGGATGATGGTTGGCTTAAGCTCTACCTGGTCAGCCATCAGATCAACGATAACGGCAATATCATAGGCGATGGCTTCAAGCAGAGCCCGGGCCAGGTGTCGCAGGTCGTGGTCTGCCCCAAGACCGAAAACCGTTCCCGTCAGCCTGTCATCCCAGTAAGGCGAACGTGCTTTGCGGAGGTATGGCAGGAATCGTACACCCTCCGCTCCGGGTACTACCGCTGCAGCGTAGGTGTTCAGTCGAGTAAATATTGCTTCAGGGCTCTCATCCTTGCCAAAGGAGACAATGTTGCTCGCCAGCCACTGATAAGCATTGCCTACATTGGTGACGATCCCCCCGTAGGTCCAGCGGTCAGCGGATAGGCAGTAGCACCAGAGGCTGCCCTCGCTGTCAACTGTGGGCCTATCCACCACCACCCGGGCCGCTCCGGAGGTACCCAGGTCTATGTTCACAGACCCCACTTCGAAAGCCCCGGAGCCCACGTTGGCCAAGGGGCCGTCTCCTCCGCCGGAGAAAATGCGAACGTCATCGGCAAGTCCCCAGGAACGGCGCAAGTCGGCATCCACAAACGGAAAGGCAACGTCACCCAGTACGGGAAGAGACAAGCGTGAGGCATCGAGTCCCACCACAGTCAGAGCCACCTCGCTCCAGCAACGCTTGGTGATGTCCAGCAAACCCGTGGCGGAGGCCATGGAATGGTCCACTATCCATTCCCCCACCAGGGGAGCAAGGACGTACTCCTTGATGGAGACGAATCGAGCCGCCTGCTCGAAGATGGCGGGACGTTCTTCCCTCAGCCATAGAAGCTTTGCAAGGGGATAGATGGAATTGGCAGGGCAGCCTGTGGAAGCATAAAGAGAGCCGAAGGCTGTCTTGCCCTTCAGTGACTCAGCCTGGCTACCCGCCCTGCCGTCGGACCAGAGGATGTTGAAACACAGCGCCCGTCCATCGATGTCGACAGGGAAGATCCCGTACATCTGGGAAGAGAAAGCGATGCCACCCACACGCAGGCTTCCGGCTCCCACCTGGGCCAGGCATTCAGCAATTGCCCGATAGGTCTCCCTCCGTACCAAGTCAGGATCCTGTTCCTCGTAGTACGGTTGGGGCCGGAGTGTGGGATAACATATCTGCGTCCGGGCCAGAATGGTCCCCCCGGCGTCGAACACCATGGCCCGTACCGAGGAAGTCCCTATGTCCACCGCCAGGACGCGGTCTTTTTCGATCAGCATCTTCCAGTCTCCCTAGTTGTAAAGCCTGAAAACATGTTTTGGCAGGAAGGTGATCAGATCCGGGAATATCGCAGCTAAAAAGAGCACTGCGTACATCGCAAATATGAAAGGCAAGAGATTCTTCACCACTTCCGCAAAAGACGACTTGGATTGCGAACAACCCAGGTAGATCAGTGTCCCTACCGGAGGTGTAACAAGGCCCGCCGTCAGAACCGAGCAGAAGAACACCCCGAAGTAGATGGGATCAATGCCAAAAGCCTTTACGGGTCCCATGAAGATCGGTGTCAGGATCAGTATGGCCGGAGTCAGGTCCATGATCATGCCAATGACGAAGAGGATGAAGAAACTCACAATCATGAATGCAGCCGAACTGCCAATGCCATTGACCATCGCCTCCGTTACCTGCTGGGGAACCCGATCATAGGTCAACACCCATGCTACCGCAGTGGCAGCACCTACGATGGCCATGACCGAGCCTGACCCCTTCATGGCCTTGACGGCCATGAAGGGAAGTTCGGACAGCTTGAATTCCTTGTATATGAAAGTTCCCACAAACCAGGCATAGACCACCGCAAGTGAGGAGGTTTCCGTAGCAGTCATAAAGCCACCTATGATGCTTGCGAAGATGATCACCGGAAACGCCAAGGCCCAGGCAACACCCTTGGTAGAGCCAAAGTCAACATCTTCCTTTGACGAGCCATAACCATTTTTCTTGGAAATGAAATATGCCGCCAGAACCTCTGCCACGACTATCAGCATGCCCAGCACTATGCCACCGGAAAACAAGGCAGCTATTGAGTCTCCCGTCGTCGCACCGTAGACGATCATAGGTATGGAGGGGGGAATGATAGGTCCGACCACACCCCCCGCCGCAATCACTGCAGCGGCGAAGGCGGGAGGATAGCCCTGCTTTACCATGGCGGGATAGAGGATGGAACCGATGGCGATGGATGTGGCGATGGCTGATCCATTGATGGCAGCAAAGAAGGCACAGGAGACCAAGGCAATAATCGCCAGCCCTCCTGGTATGCCCTTGACAGCATGGGATACTGCCGCGACTATGCGCCGGGTCATGCCTCCACCATTCATGATCTCACCGGCAAATATGAAGAAGAACATCGCCGTGAGACTGAAGTTGTCCATGGAAACCATGAACTTCTGGGCAAAAATGAGCAAGTCCATACCATTCAACATCAGCATGACCATCGCCGAGACAGAGAGAGCCAATACAATGGGAACGCCGGCAGCAAAGAACGCACCAAACAGGACCAGATAGAGTATCAGGGTATCCATATCAGACAGCCCTTCCCTTCCTGAGCACCCGCATAGTACGCACCGCGCCAAAAATACACCACACAACTCCGGAGACAATGCCCGGAAGCATAAGCACCGCAGCTGGAAGATTGGTACCCGACAAAGGCACGTCTCCTGTCATGGCATTGTATTTCCATCCGTAATAGGCCAGAACACCCCCGACAATCGTGAGAGAAACTGAATAGATCAGGTCAGCCACAAACTTGGTGGTGGCATTGAGTTCTGCAAAATTCCTGAAGCCAATATGCTCGTTGTTGATGAAGGAATCGGTGATCGCTACGAACATGCCCCATACGAACAGAATTCGTATGAGCTCCTCGGCCCACACAAAAGTCGTATTGAAAATGTAACGACCGACCGCATTGGCGAACATGATCACTGTGGCACTCACACCAAGGGTGACGAGTAGCGTTGTTCTGGACCTGCGGACCCATTCCGCTATAGATGTGCGACTCACCCTTATCCTCCGATCAAATACAGACGAGTGATTCCGGGCGGAACAGGAGTTCCGCCCATACGGAACTTACTTCGCAGCCTGAAGAACCTCGTTCAGCAGATCTTCATAGGCAGCACCATACTGTTGTTTGGCCCAGGCATAGGCCGGCGCGGCAGCTGTCTGGAAAGCCGCCTTTTCCGACTCCGACAATTTGTAGACCTCGGACTTCTTCGCTATCTCCGCTATGTACTCTTCCTGTAGCAGCCTTCCGCGTTCCCGTTGCCAAAGGCGAAGCTCATACACTGTATCCTTCACCAGCTTCTGGACATCCGCAGGCCACTTGTCCCACTTCGCCTTTGAGACGAAAACGGGCACAGCGGAATACACATGATCGGTCTTGGCAACAAATTTCTGTTGCTCGTAGAACTTGTTGGTGGCAATCAGGGAGAACGGATTCTCCTGACCATCCACCACCTTGGTTGCAAGGCTGTTGTAAATCTCTGTAAAAGCAAGCGGGGTGGGACTTGCTCCAAGGTCGCTGAAATACTTGATATGGAGTTGATTCTGCTGGGTCCGCATCTTGAGTCCCTTCAGATCTGCAGGAGCCTTGATGGGTCGCACATTGTTCGTGATCTCCCGGAAACCGTTCTCCCAGAACGCGAGCCCTATCAGACCCTTTGATTCGAGGCCTTTGAGGAACTTCCCCCCGACCGGCCCGTCCAGGACCTTGTCCGCCTGAGCTTCGGTAAGAAATACAAAGGGTGTCTCCAGGACATAATAGATGGAATTCTGTTGGCCAAGAGGTCCAGTGGTGGTGGGCAGAAGATCTGTAAGTCCAGCCTGTAGTTGACCTACAATTTCGCCTTCAGAGCCCAGCTG
>MIBM01000314.1:0-380 GCA_001830645.1 Spirochaetes bacterium RIFOXYC1_FULL_54_7 | reverse complement strand
GCGCTCCAGTTCCAGCGCTGCGTCATGTATGGGTCCACCGGCGGTACCATAGCCGATCTTGATGACGATCTTTTCTTCTGTCTTGGTACCCGCTTCCTGATTGCCTGCGGCGTAAGCGCCCAGAACCAGGACTACCGCCATCGCGGCGATTACGATACGCTTCATCTTGAACCTCCTGTGTAACTAATATACATAGTCATGTAGTTATACTACATACAGATTCAGATTCTGTCAACTTCAAAACAAAATCAAACCAATTCGATCAAACGACAATCACGCCCTGAGTCTTTTACCAAGGCTTCCGAAGCCCACAGTTCCCCCAGATGAAGCGTATCAGTAATCCGCACAATCTTGGGTGCTGCAGGATCGGCTTCGGGGAG
>MIBM01000313.1:5932-7594 GCA_001830645.1 Spirochaetes bacterium RIFOXYC1_FULL_54_7 | reverse complement strand
AAATGTTCCATCAGGAGCCTGGCATGGGGAACAGACAGGTCTGCCACCAGGGTGGCGTCCCCCGGCTCGGCCACATGCACAATCAGGGGATCAAAACTAGGCCGGTTCTTGGCCTCGAAGACCCTGGCCAAGGCGCGGGTGTCCCAGGCATTTGCGCCAAGGCCGTATACCGTCTCAGTGGGAATAGCCACCAGCAAACCATCGCGGATGGCCTTGGCAGCCCGCTCAAGGTCGTGGGCAGACGTTGAAAGGATTTCCATGACCGGGCTCAGGCCTTGGTGCCAGGACTGCCGTCCAGCCCGGCCCACCTAGCCGTGTCTTGTGCCTTGGACTGCTCCGTGGTCTGCCCAGTGGCCTGTGCCAGGTCCTGTGCCTTGGCCAGCACTTCGTCCCGGAGCCCTTCGCGGTAGTGACGCAGGCGGTCGGCCAGGGACGGATCGCTCATACCAAGTATGCGGGCTGCCAGCAGACCGGCATTCTTCCCTCCGTCTATGGCGACAGTAGCCACCGGCACCCCACCTGGCATCTGCACTATGGAAAGCAGCGAATCCAGCCCATCCATGGTCTTGGTCCTGACAGGCACACCTATCACAGGAAGATCGGTGAGTGATGCCGTCATGCCAGGCAGGTGGGCCGCACCGCCTGCGCCTGCTATGATAACCTTCAGCCCCCGGCCGGCGGCACTACGGGCATATTCATAGAGCTTGTCAGGAGTACGGTGGGCAGAGACAATGTCCATTTCCCAGGACACACCCAGCCTGTCCAGAATGTCGGCTGCCGGGCGCATTGTCTGCAGATCCGAGTCGCTGCCCATGATTATGCCGACCAGCGGCGTGATGTTTCGCGTCATAGGACGATTATATGGATGCGCAGGAAAGTCGGCAACAGGCGATCGGTAGATCGGCGACCAGTAGATCGGCGACCAGTAGATCGGCGATCAGTCGAAACCGATGGCAGCCTTGATGCCGAGATAGAGTACCATCGGCATGGCCGAATCTGCCAGCTGATCGATGAACAGGCCCATCGCTCCACCGCCCACCCGCAATGTATTACCCAGCTTGAACCAGGCTGACAGATCGGGTATGAACACAGCCCCTGTCTGGGTGCTGCTGACCAGGCCGAAGAACAGAAATGCGCCGCCACCAAGTTGCGCCTCCAGGATGGCAGGACCAAGATCCAGCTCGGCAATCACGTTCGGCCAGAGGGCGCTGACCAGGATGAGGGAATACATCCTGGCACCCACACCCAGGTTCAAGGGTCCCGCCCCGAAAGTGTAGTACAGACCCGCGGATGGAAATGGCAGGGTATAGGGTACATCGATACCGCTGGTCAGTTCGCTACCCTCGACCACTGCACTGATGCGTAGCGGAATGTCTATGCCCAGATCCAGCCGGGCCTGGGCGGAGACGGAAACCAGGCACAAAGCGGCAAGAAAAACAACTACTATACACTTTATCACGAGATCCTCCTGTTTCAGTCAGCAATACCGCTTCTAATATACCCCGGGAACAGGAGAATCCCGGATCCAGCCCTTTCAGGCTTGTCCTGTGCCTGCCTTGAACTCCTTTACCACTTCGGTCCGGAAGGCTTCGTCCCGGATGAAATCACTGCCGGTCATCACCATGGCCATGATAGTGGTCCGCAGACTTGCCAGGGCAAAAT
>MIBM01000313.1:5245-5911 GCA_001830645.1 Spirochaetes bacterium RIFOXYC1_FULL_54_7 | reverse complement strand
CCGATATCGCCCCGGCAGCCAGCAGATTGCGGGTAAAGGCCTTCTGCAAGCTTACATTGGTAAGCAGGTCGTCGTAGGAGGCTTCGTACTTGTGGATCTCGACCTTGGCACCCACGGTTCTGGCGGCACCCTCTGCGCAATCCTTCATCATGGCCGACAATTCCGCCAGGTAGGCTTTGCTGCCGGCCCTGATGTAGAACCGGGCCACCGCCTTCTCAGGGACGATGTTTGCAGCTAGTCCTCCATCGGTGATGATGCCGTGTATCCTGGATTCCTGCTTTATGTGGCCGCGCATGGCATTCACTGCATTGAACAGCCCAATTACTCCGTTGAGGGCATTGATACCCTGATCGGGATTTGAACCCGCGTGGGAGGCCTTGCCAAGGAAGGTGAACTCAAGAGCCTCGAGTGCCAGGGAGCGGCCGCTTTCGTAGTTATCTTCCGCAGGATGGGCCACAATGGCAACATCAACGCCCTTGAAGGCTCCCTTGTCCGCCATCTCCACCTTGGCGCCGCTGGTTTCTTCCGCGGGGGTGCCGAAAACCAGGGCAGTCCCGCCTATTTCATCGATCACTGACCGGAGGACAATGCCAGCGCCTGTGCCTCCAGCGCCCAGGATGTTGTGGCCGCAACCGTGTCCCACTCCGGGCAGGGCATCGTACTCCG
>MIBM01000313.1:4913-5227 GCA_001830645.1 Spirochaetes bacterium RIFOXYC1_FULL_54_7 | reverse complement strand
GACCGGGTTTGGCGCTCTTGTATTCTGCCCTGAAGGCGGTGGCCATCCCCAGGTAGGGATACTCCACGGTAAAGCCCTTGCTACGCAGCAGATCTACATGGGCCGCTGATGACTTGAACTCCTGGTAACCCAGCTCGGGATTGTTGTAGATGAATTCGCTCAGCTTTTTCAGTTCAGGCATCACCGTATCGCAGGCAGTCCTTATTGTATCGGTCAGAGCCATAATTACCTTCCTCCTGTTTTCTTTACCATCGTACCTGTTTCACTGCCACCCCTGGAGGCTTGATCGCCGTACAGCGGAACCAATGTTGCGC
>MIBM01000313.1:0-4890 GCA_001830645.1 Spirochaetes bacterium RIFOXYC1_FULL_54_7 | reverse complement strand
AGCCAGCTTGCCACCGATGATCACCGATCGTATGCCTTCAGGCGGCAGGGTCGGGTGCTCGTAGTCGGCACGGTCTATGACCTTTGCCGGGTCAAAAATTGTAAGATCTGCGTCGCAGCCATTCT
The DNA here is from genome assembly GCA_001830645.1 of Spirochaetes bacterium RIFOXYC1_FULL_54_7. Taxonomy (GTDB): domain Bacteria; phylum Spirochaetota; class Spirochaetia; order Treponematales; family UBA12059; genus MIBM01. Next base: position 4,765 of record MIBM01000313.1, on the reverse strand, counting down.
GTATGCGGCCTTTACGGTCCAGGCGCAGGCGCTGGGCCGGCATCAGGGTCATCTTGCGCAGGGCCTCCACCAACTGCAGGCGTCCTTCGTCACGTACATACTTGCCCAGCACCCGGGGAAAGCTGCCAGCGCCGCGGGGATGGCCCTTGCCGTCGTTGTATACACCATCGCTGGCTATCATTACATAAGGCGACTGCAGCGCCTCTATGGATTCTTCCTCGTTCATCACGAAGGCAGCCACCAGCATCTGCGGGTGTTCCTTCCTGGCTATTTCAAAGGTTGTAGCGGTACAGACCTGTCCAAGCAGAGGTTCCTGCAGGAACTGTATGGCATCATAGCCCTTGTGCCAGCGCTCGAAACAGCCTTCATCGAAGACCGCCGAACCAATGCGGGTACAGAAGGCAGAATAGGGGTAACTGTCGGCCTGCAGGTCCACACCCCCGGCTATGGCCTTGCAGATGACATCCAGGGATTCCTTCATGTAACCCATGGCCGTACAGCTTACCAGATGGGAGACCTGCATGGGTTGGCCGCTAAGCCTTGAAATCTCGGCCATTTCACGGATCGAATCGACGCCGGCAGCGCAATCGGTCCGATAATGGGCAGACAGAAGTACCTGTAGATCCTTCAGTTGCCCAAGGACACCTACCGCTTCGTCAAGTGCTACACCGGGGCAGTATTCAAGCCCGAAGGATATGCCTATGGCCCCGGCTTCCACCAGCGATCGGGCTGCGGCAGCCATGGCCTTGATCTGGGCTGTATTGGCCGCCACATACGGGGAGGCTACCCCGGCCTGGTCACGGAGATAATTGTGCCCACCGAACATCAGGTAATTGATGGGGCAGCCGTTCCTGTCTATGAAGGCAAAGAAACCCTCCATGGCCTGGCGGTTGGCTCCGCAATTGCCACCCACGGCGGTGGTTACACCCATGGCCAGCATGTAGTTGGCTATGTCATAAGGGTCCTGCCGCTCGGGTATGAGGACTTCCTCATGCATATGTATGTCTATGAAACCAGGAGATACAACCATGCCCTTGGCGTCTATGGTTACCGTGGCTTCGCCGGGAACCATACCGACATCCATAATGGTACCGCCGGAAACGCCGATGTCGGCTTCCACCAGCGAACCAGACAGGAAATCGGGAATTTTTCCGTTGACTATCTTCAGATCGAGCATGTCCGCCTCCATTCAGATGAATCCAAAAGAAACAGGCGGGGCTGAAGCCCCGCCTGCCCCGGCCGGCTTGAGCCGACCGGTCAATTAGCTTCCACTCCGATCCTGGGATCAGGCCGGACCGTAATTCATCAGATTGGCAATGATCATCATGATGGCACCAAGGCCGATCCAGATAAGCATGAGGCGCCACAGGAACTTGAACCATCTCTCGTAGGGGATGTTCGCGATGGACAGAACACCCATCAAGGCTGCAGAGGTCGGGATGATGGAGTTGCTGAAACCGTCGCCCAGCTGGAAGGCAAGCACCGCTACCTGGCGGTTGATGCCGATGACATCCGCAAGGGGAGTCATGATGGGCATGGTGGCCGCAGCCTGGCCGGAACCGGAGGGAATAAAGAAGTTGATCACGTTCTGGACCACGTACATGCCCAGTACCGAGATTGACCTGGGCAGGCTCTGGATCATGGACGCCAGGGCATGAACCACGGAGTCGATGATCTGTCCGTCGGTCATGACAACCAGGATACCACGGGCTACGCCGACCACGAGGGCGCCGAACACCAGTGACTTGGCACCTATTACGAATTCCTCGGCCTGCCTGCTTGGCCCGAGCTTGCCGAAGGCACCACCCAGGATACCAACCCCAAGGAACACAGCGCCGATCTCGGAGAAGTACCAGCCCCACTTGAAGACGCCGATGATGATCATGGCCAGGCCGCCCACAATGGACAACAGGACCAGGATATGGCGTACTTCGAACTTGGGAAGGGCGTTCATGTCGAGGTGCATGTGCTTCTCAGACTGCTCCAGCTCGACGACGATGCTCTTTGACGGGTCTTTCTTGACCATGGCGGCATAACGCAACAGGTACCAGCTGGTTGCAATGAGCATTACCACCAGGATGACAAGGCGATATTCGATGCCGGAGAAGATGGGAAGTTCGGCGATTCCCTGAGCTACGCCGACGGTAAAGGGATTCATGAAACCGGCGGTGAAGCCGCAGGCCGCACCAAGGGTAATCATGGCCGTTCCGACTATGGCGTCGTATCCGAGTGCCCTGGCCAGGGCTATGCCTATAGGTACAAAGACGATGGCCTCTTCAGCCATTCCTATGGTTCCTCCCAGAAGGGAGAACAGGAACAACATGACCGGAATCAGCAGCTTTTCCTTGCCTTTCAGCGCTACTGCAGCCTTTCCGATACCTGCTTCTATGGCTCCCGTAGCGGTAATGATCTGGAAGGCACCGCCTACGATGAAGATGAAGAAGACGATGCTGCTTGCCGCCTTGAGGCCTTTTTCAAGGACCAGAAGAAGGTCGAAGGGCTTGATCGGCGTATTTTCCACAACGGTGAACGAGTTGGGATCAACTACGCTCCTGCCGCTGGCATCCTTTACCCTCTCATACACGCCTGCGGGTATGATGTACGTCAGGATCGCCATGAGTAAGATCACCCCGATCAGTATCACGTACGTGTGGGGTACTTTGAACTTTTTGGCCTTTGCCAGGTCGCTCATTCTTTTCCTCCTATTGACTGTCTCGGGCTCGAATACCGGTAAATCCGGCTAATCAATACCCCAGCCAGCAGGATAATTTATAAATTGAAATAATGCAACTTTGATAAACAAAAAAATATTCAAGCACATCCAAGAGGCTTGACGATGGCCTGAAGCCAGCCCATAATGACCTCGCCCGTAGGGCTTTCCCCAAAAAGGGAAACACTGCGGACGGGTGATCCGGAAAATACAGCAGCAGGCGCGCAGGAACGCGCTCCGCCGTGGAGTACGGACAAGAGGGGGAATCCGGTGGAATACCGGAGCTAGCCCGTAACTGTGAACCCTTGGCGTGCGCCGGTCCTGATCCGGCCTCAGTCAGCACGAGGGGTGAGCCAGAATACCCTGCCCGTCCATACATCGCACCGGAACGCTTCGTGGTACAGGCGTCGAGCGATAGCCCGCGCCTACAGCGCGGTCCGTCGATCCACAACCAGCCAGAACCGTTCCTCCAGTTCCCGCCGGGGAATTCCATGCAGGAGCAGTCTCGTAACAACGGGACAGAAGGAGGACGTACATGAGAAGGACACCCGCACTCGCACTTATGGCTGTAGTGGCCGTCGCTTCGCTTTCAGCCCAGGGCTATGGATTTACCGACGCCAGGGGCAAGGCTGTTGTCCTGCAGGCAAAAGCAACGCGGATAGTATCACTCTCACCGGCGGCTACCGAGATCCTGTATGCTGCCGGAGCTGGCAAGGCCATGGTTGGGGCAACAAGCTACTGTTACTACCCTGCGGAAGCCAATGAACTGGTCAAGATCGGCGGCTATTCGGCCAGAACCATCAGCGTCGAGGCCATAGTGTCCCTCAGGCCCGACCTGGTAATCGGCGAGGTATCCATGCACAGCCAGCTTGCTGCCCAGATAGAAGGTTCCGGCATAGCCTTCGCAGGCATTTCCCTTATCAACTTCGATGACATCTACACCGCCATGGCCGATTTTGCCCGGGCCGGTGGCGACGATCGAGCCAGCGCGGCAGCCGTTGCGTCCATGAAGGCCAGGGTCGAGGCTGTCCGAACCAAAACCGCAGGAATCCCGACCAACAAGCGCCCCACTGTCTTCTGGGAGGTCTGGAACGAGCCACTGATGACTGCTGGCCCTGGAACCTTCATAAGCCTGGTCCTTACTGCCGCAGGAGCCAGGAATGTCTTTGCCGACATCACCGAGGACTGGCCTGTCATCAGTTTCGAGGCCATAGCAGCCAGGAATCCAGACTGGATCATGGCTTCCGAGACCCACGCAGCGGCGCTTTCAATTGAAAGCCTGGCCAAACGTCCAGGCTGGGCAGGACTGAGTGCCGTGAGGAACCGGAAAATTGCCCTCCTGGATGGCGACATAGTTTCCAGACCGGGTCCGCGCTTTGTGGAAGCCATGGAACTCGTGGCAACTGCCCTCTATCCGGAACTGTTCTGATATGAAAGCAAGGATCGGTGCGGCTGCTCCTACCGGGTTGGCCACGGGAGCAGGATTTACCGGGCCTCGACGCCTGCGCCTGCCTGCGGCCTATGCGGCCATAATTGCCTGCACCGCCATGGCCTTCATCCTGGCCCTGGGCATGGGCGCGGTAGCTCTGTCCCCATCCCAGGTGCTAGGGGGACTGTTCGGCATGGCCGCCGGGCATGAGGCAGACCCGGCCCAGATCATTGTGGGCCTGCGCCTGACCAGGGCCTTCCTGGCAGCCGCCGTCGGTGCATCCCTGGCAACAGCAGGGGCAGTACTGCAGGGGCTGTTCAGGAACCCCCTGGCCGATCCTTATGTAATAGGAAGCTCCAGCGGAGCAGCCCTGGGGGCGGTCATAGCCATGACCCTGGGTTTCCAGGCCGGCCGTTTTGGCTTCTCACCCATAGGCTGGGCAGCCTTCTCCGGAGGTCTGGGGGCCACCTTCATCGTCTACCTTGTGGCAGGGACCTCGCACATACGTTCCGACGCATCCAGTCTGCTCCTGGCCGGAACAGCGCTTAGTTCACTATTTTCTGCCTGTGTCTCTGTTATTCTCGCACTCCGTGACAAGGACCTGCACCAGGCCTGGTGCAGGTCCT
>MIBM01000312.1:2860-5903 GCA_001830645.1 Spirochaetes bacterium RIFOXYC1_FULL_54_7 | reverse complement strand
GTCCTGAGCCCCCTGGCTGCCCAGCAGGTACACCGGGTCGGAACGGTGGCCGAATTCGTGCAGGCCTTGGGGCCGGACCGGATCCTGGAACTGGCACCAGGTAGGTATGTGCTCAGCGATGGCTACACAATAGACAATCCCTCTGTACGCTGGGTGGACGTGGATGGCGGCATGGAACTTCGCATTGCAGACTCCTACGGCCTGACCATACGGGGCCGGGGGGCTGAACTTGTGGCCGATACTCCTTACGCCCGTACTCTCAGCTTTCATGGGGGGGCAGGACTGGTACTTGAGGGTCTTACCCTCGGGCACGAGGTCTCCGGCCCTTGTTCGGCTGGTGTCCTTGGGCTCTATGGCATGCAGGATGTGCGTGTAATTGACTGCGACCTCTATGGCTCGGGATCCATGGGCATCGAGGTTTCTGGTTCCAGGGGTGTGGAAGTCAGTGGCAGTACCATACGTGAGTGCACTGCCGGAGCAGTCTGGATAGAGGATTCGGAGTCTGTATTGTTCGACACTGTTACGGTGGAACGCAATGAAGGTTCCTGGCCCCTTCTGGGGGTAAACAATTCCACTGCTGTCTATTTCAGCGACTGCTCCTTCAGTGATAACCAAGGTGTCGAGTTCCTGCATTATGGTGAGGGAACTCTGGACTGGGGCTTTGAGTACTGTGATTTTGCCTGGAACGAGCTGGAAGTACTGACTTCGGGCGAGGCCTACCCATATTTCTACTCCTGCACTTATATGGGTAACAGCTTTGACGATGAGCTTGACTGGCTGGTTGACTACGATGGCGGCGGGGATGATCCCTTTGCATTCTGGAGCCTGGATGATGTTCCCCTTCAGTTCATGTATCCCGCCTGGATGACGGTTGAAGAACTGGCCGAAGGTGCCCTGCGCTTGTCCGATGAAGAAGATGGTGTGATAGCCCTGGTGTTCAGGACCTATATCCTTGGCAGGACCGAGGATCCGGACACCCAGGCTGATCGGGTGTTTGCCAATGCCTTCAGGGCCTTCGGCAGCGTGGTTACCCAGTATGATCTGCGCATCCTGTCACGTAGTGGAGCATCGAGCATCGAAACCGAGGCTCATCCATACTACTATGAATTCGACGCCATTGCAGTCTATGGCGATGCGGACAGAATGGTACGGGTGCGGCTGGTCCATGCCGACCGACAGGTCTGGGCCTTTGTTGCCCATGCACCGGAACATGAACTGGTGGTGCCGGACAGTTTCTATGGCATGATCCTGGATTCCGCCAGCTACGCCGAGGGCTACGAACCCTTCTGAAAAGGGATAACCCAGGGCACGATGTATATCCCCTGCTGCAGGGCCGGGCAACACGGAGTGCTGCACGTTCTGTAAAAGAAAAAGGCGGCCGTCGAGACCGCCTTTTTCCGGCTCTTCATGGGTGTTCCGTTGCTTGCCCTGCCTTGCAAGGCACTATACAGCTTCATCAGGCTGAGCTGGCAATCAAGCCTTGACCACCCCGTGATCAACCACGGGCTATGGAGATGGTCTTCTCCTGGGCTTCGGGACGCTTGGGTAGGACGATGCTCAGAAGACCGTCCCTGAAGCTGGCCGAGATCTTGTCCACGTTTACATCCCTGGGCAGGGTAAAGGCCCTTCGGAAGGTCTTGATGCCCCGCTCACGGATCAGGAAGTTGCCGTCCTTCTCTTCGGTGTTCTCCTCCTGCTTGATCGATGCGATGCTGAGCACTCGGTCGTTTACCTTGATGTCCACATCCTTCTCGCCCAGGCCGGGCATCTCGGCTTCCAGTACATAGCGCTCCTTCTCTTCCCGTATATCCACTGCCGGGTAGCCGCAAGTGGATGCACTTGAACCTGACCGTACGCCGCGGCCAAGGAAATCCCCGATCATCCGGTCCCAGTCATCAAAAACGGAAAGTACGGGGTCGGGATTGTAGGTAACTACGCTTTTCATCATGAACCTCCTTGAAGGTGTAATGTGTATGCTCGGTGCGGTGCTTCATGGCCCACGGCCGTTCACCGCATCCACATATCCTCAAGCAATAAACGTGCCAACCCTAGTTTTTTCCCATTACAATAGATTTTTTCTGACAATAGATTTTTTCCTGATCCAGATTGCTTGGCATTGGACAGGATAAGGCAGGATGTGAGCTGTTCCGGATAATTCATTATAAATATATCTATTATAAGCAATTATAAACTATTTGTGTTACTTGCCAGCCTATAACAACCAGCCTGTAGCAGTCAGCCTGCAACAGCCAGCCTCGGGGTTGTGAAGGCCATCGCCTTCCCGGGTTCGATTCCTTCGTTCCAAGCTTGTATCTGGTGTATATAGATGTGGCAGAAATTTGTGTTTCGAAATGATATAAATACGGGTCATAATGACCCAGTATGATGTGTAAATATGAAACAATTGCTGATGATCATCGATCAGGAGTGTTTCATATGTGCATGCCAATTGCAGATCTGATTGGCTCAGCGGGCTGCCTTGCGTATGTATAAGGGGATCATGGCCTTCTCGTGGCCGTCGATGGCCAGGCTTACCCGCCAGGATGTTTCGTCCCTGAGGTGCAGATTCATCAGGTTCAGGGTCAGGTTGGCGCAGGCTGAATCACCACCAATGCCGTTTACAGCCAGTTTGCCATCCAGGGGTGGCACCAGAAAGCTGCCGTCGGGATCCTTTATCTCTACCCTCACGGTGTGCTCCCCCAGTTCGTAGATTGGAAAGCGTATGCGGGCAGCCACGCACATGAAGGGGTGTACAGCCGGGAGATCACGCACCGTAATGGCGTCAAAAGCGCCTATAAGGGTGAGCTTGCCATAGGCATCCTGCGCAAAGTCGCAGAGACCGAAGATTTCTACCGTCATGGCTCTTCCTTCCGCTTCTGCTTAGGTTATACAGCCGCTGCGGCCAGCCTGCAAGGGTGCTGGTTCAAAACTTGGCGCATGGACGCTGGGGGTGCTTGCACAGCCGGTTGCGGAGGCGTATCGTTTCACCATGATTGACGAACCGCAGATACTGGAAAGGGTCCGTGCCTTTGCCAAGGAACGC
>MIBM01000312.1:2636-2822 GCA_001830645.1 Spirochaetes bacterium RIFOXYC1_FULL_54_7 | reverse complement strand
GCAGAGGGTGTATGCCCTGGCAGAACGCCTGGCTACGGATGAAGGTGCAGACTTGTTCATTGTCAGGCTTGCCACCCTGTTGCATGACGCAGGCAGGGGGCTGGAAGCCAGAATAGGCCCGGATCCCGACCGGCATGAGGAGTTGTCCGCCGAACTGGCCCGGCCCTTCCTGGTCGACCTTGGCTT
>MIBM01000312.1:0-2584 GCA_001830645.1 Spirochaetes bacterium RIFOXYC1_FULL_54_7 | reverse complement strand
CGACGCGGCAGGGTTCCAGGCAGCCTTGAAGCCCGGTGCCTGTACGATGCGGACAAACTGGATTCCATAGGTGCAGTGGGGGTAGCCAGGGCCTACCTGTGGCTCGGTGAACACGGCCGGTCGGTTTACTATCCACCGGAATCATGGGCGGGGATCGATCCAGCCAACAACGCAATAGACAACGATTCCATGCAGCGGGAATGGGAGATCAAGCTGGGGCGAATCAAGGATGGCCTGTATACTGCAACCGGAAGGGCCCTGGCCGTGGGTCGTCATGAACGGATGTGGCGTTTCCTGGAAGACATGGAGCAGGAAGTGAGGGGAGAATCCTGAGACTGGGAGTCTCGCGGGACTAGCCTCTTAAGGAATTACCTCGAATTCGGCGAAGTATAGCTCTTCTATCCTGCCGAACATCAGCATGCTGTTCATGGTATCCCGAAGAGCGGCTTTCACGGTGTTTTCATTGGAGGGGTGGAGGTCAGCGGCTGTACGGCCGGATATGAAGTCCTTGACCGCCGCTTTCAGGTCGACCCGCCTGGCCGACAGTTCCTCCCTGAACTGCCTGTCCTGGGCGTCGTACGGGAAGGCAACATGCAGTATTGCGATTGCCCCGTCGGCGGTGGCTGCCCGGATCCTGCCTATGCCATCGTAGACCCCGGATGCAGATACCGAAACCGGCACAGCTTGCCTGGCTTTCTTGCGTGCCGGTGCATCGGTCATGAAGCCCCAGACGGTGCCAGCAATGAGGGCCACGGACAGGGCAGCAATCACCACGGCAAGGATACGTTCACTTTTGCTCACGAAACCATGATATACTCCAAGCCGCCGGAGGGCAAGCGCGGCCGTGCTTGTGTCAGTCCCCGATTGTCATAGCTTGCAGTTGGCGGTACCTCTGGCCGGGATGCTGCAATCTGTCTTGACGGCCTTCGGTGGCAGCTATATAAAGGAAAAATTGGCTATTTACCGGTTTCCGTATGGAAGCCGGATCATATTCAAAGGAGGCACTATGGCTACAGGATGCAAGTACGGCACCCACCGAGTCATCGACCCGGTCGGTGCCATGCCCCAGACAGCCAGGCGGATCGACAACGACATGTCCAAGGTCTACGACAACGAGATACTTCTCGATGTCATTGCCCTGAACGTCGACTCTGCCAGTTTCACCCAGATCGAACAGGAAGCCGGTCACGATGTAGAGAAGATCGCGGCCAAGATCCTGTCTATCGTCGCCGAGCGCGGCAAGCAGCAGAACCCGGTAACCGGTTCGGGCGGCATGCTCATCGGCAAAGTGGCCCGCATCGGCTCGGCCCTCAAGGATCGGGACCTCAAGGTAGGCGACAAGATAGCCAGCCTGGTTTCACTGTCCCTGACCCCCCTCAAGATCAAGAAGATCCTGAAGGTCATGCCAGAGGTGGACCGAGTCCTCATAGAAGGCCAGGCCATACTCTTCGAGAGCGGCATCTACGCCAAGCTGCCCGAAGACATGGACGAAGGCCTTGCCCTTGCAGCGCTGGACATAGCTGGCGCTCCTGCCCAGACTGCCAAGCTGGTAAAGCCAGGCGACACGGTGCTGATCCTCGGCGCCGGCGGCAAATCGGGACTCATGTGCTGCTACGAGGCCATGAAACGCGTCGGTCCCACCGGCAGGGTCATAGCCAACATCCGCTCCGAACGCTATGTGAAGCCCCTGCGGGACATGAAGCTGTGCCATGAGATAGTCATGGTCGACGCTTCCAAGCCCGTGGAGATGCTCAACGCGGTCCTGGCTGTGAACAAGGGCAAGGAAGTTGATATCGTCATCAACTGTGTGAACATGGACGGCACCGAGATGTCCAGCATACTTCCGGTACGCGACGGCGGCATCGTATATTTCTTCAGCATGGCTACCAGCTTTACCCGTGCGGCCCTGGGAGCCGAAGGTATAGGCAAGGATTGCATCATGCTCGTCGGCAACGGGTACACCAAGGACCATGCCGAGATTACCCTCTGGGAGCTGCGGGAGAATCCCCAGCTGCGCAAGTATTTCGAAGAGCAGTACGTGAAGTAACAATGGTATGATGTAAGCCGAATGGGGAAGTACGGCGAGCCGGACCGCGATGGCGCGGATCAAAACCGGCGGGGGCAGTCCGTCTTCCGATCCTGCATTGCCGTCCAGCGGCTGTGCACGATAGTGTCCGGCGCAATGGAATGTGAGTAGGCGGTGTTAACCGTCTCTCGCCCTGGGGGCTCCCCGTCCCCGGCGCGGCGAGTGGTCGCGGCTTTGACCGGAGTCAGAGACGAGCGTCCGCAAGCCGGAACGTATCGGATGCTGGATTCATTTCCGGCGGGTGGACGAGACCATCCGAACCGATTTCCTGCAAGTTCCACGTTTGATGTGTTTAACGGAGTATGGATTGCGAGCGATTGACCGGCAGCCGGAGCAGGATCCCCAGACTTGTCAGGGCTCCCAGGGTATCCGCAGCATCGGCGGCGGGTCGATCGCTCGCAGTCCTCTGACTCCGGAAAAGGAGGCATGATAAAAAAGGCAATCAGGAGTTCGGAGGATAGTATAAACTGCCCGGGTAACCGGGACAGCTAGGTTACT
>MIBM01000311.1 GCA_001830645.1 Spirochaetes bacterium RIFOXYC1_FULL_54_7 | reverse complement strand
CAAAACTGCCACCCCATTACCCTGTTAACATCGTCCCGTCAGGTGGCAGGTTTGCATAGGAATCGGTGGCAGATTTGGTAGGAATAGGCACTTTTCAAAATCATGTGCTTTACATATTGAATCTTCAGCAATATCAATTCCAGAACATTTAAATCCATAAATATAAAAAAGATACAGAGGAGGATTTCTACCTCCAGCACCACAATCAAGAATCGATTTTTCAATTCCTAGTGCATTGGCATAATAGAGCACTTTATATAAAGAATTAGCACGTGTAATATACTGGTTTTTATTATCCACATAAGCTCCTATAAAAAAATATATTGATGCAATTAGAAATACTAAAGCGCGCGAAGCGCGTCCACAGAACAATGATTAGCCGGAGAAGGATTAGCAGAACACGGGCTAATCGAAAAAGGTTCAGCCGAACAACGGCTTTGGCTCGTTGAAGAAATACCCTTGCCCGTAGTCAACGCCAAGCTCAATGAGCTTGTTCCGTACCGGCTCGCTCTTGACGAACTCCGCTATCGTCTTCAGGCCCATCACATGTCCTATCGAATTGATGGAGTCAACCATGGTATAGCTGACCAGGCTTTCGTCGATGTTCTGCACGAAGGATCCGTCTATCTTGATGTAGTCAACCGGCAGGGTGCGCAGATACCCGAAAGAAGAGAAGCCGGCACCGAAATCATCCAGGGCAAAGGTGAAGCCTTCTGCCTTGAGCCGGTTCATGAACCGGGTTGCGTACGACAGGTTCTGGATGGCACTGGTCTCCGTTATCTCAAGGCAGAAATCTTCGGCAGCCAGGGCATACTTGCGCAGGAAATGCAGGATGGTATCCACCAGGGAGTCGTCAAGCAGGGATGGCCCCGACAGGTTGAGGGAGAACATGCTCTCTGCCAGGGGCGATTTCTGGTCCTGCAGAAGCCTGAAGGCCCGCATGGAATTCTCCACTACCCAGCGGTCTATCTGAGGCATGAGGTTGTAGCGTTCCGCGGCGGGTATGAAATCGTTTGGCCTGGCTATGCTACCATCCTCGTTGACCAGGCGCAGGAGCAGTTCCAGCTTTGGCCTGAGTTTGCCGTGGACATCAAGGGGTTCGATGGTCTGGTAGTACAGCAGGAAGCGGTTTTCTTCCACCGCCCGGTTGATCTTGCCTATCCACTCCATGTCGCCCCGGCGGCGGCGGAACTTGCTGTCCTGGGCGTGGAATACCGTGGTCTTGTTGCCGCCCTCTTCCTTGGAGATGTGGCAGGCGTCGTCGGAGGCTGCCAGCACGGCGTGGATATCCCCGGCTTCCCGGTCTATGGGTACTATGCCTACGCTGAGGGTTACCGGGAAGGTGGTGTCCTGCCAGGTAAAGCGTTGCCGCTGGACGGCGCTCTGCAGGCGGCCGGCCACATTGACGGTGTCGTCGGCATCGCAGTTCATCAGGATGATGGCAAACTCGTCGCCGCCTATCCTGGCTGAAATATCGTGTCGCTGTATGTTGGTCTGGATATGGCTGGCCACCTGGCGCAGCAACTCGTCTCCGGCCAGATTGCCGCAGGTATCGTTGATGGCCTTGAAACGGTCGATATCCATCACCAGCAGGGCATGGGAACCGCCGGTCAGTCGTACGTTCTTGATGACCTCGCCCAGCTTGTAGCTGAACTCCTCGCGGTTGGACAGGCCGGTAAGCCTGTCATGGCTGGCCTGGTAGTTGAGGGTGTCCGACAGGCGCTTGAGTTCGGTTATGTCACGTAGGGTAATGACAAAGCCGTCGGTGGCATTGGCCCGCTCGTGTATCCTGGTAATGGAACCATCCACTACCAGGCTCTGGCCAAGGGCATTCTTGATGGACACGTCGTTGAAGAATACCGGCCTGTCTCCAACCTGGGTGATGTTGGCCAGGAGATCCTTGTTGTTTTTGGTGTCGTTGAGGGCCATGAACTGCGACAGGTTCCTGGCCCGCGCGGCGGCTTCCTTGAAGCCCGAGATATCCTCAGCCACGGGGTTCATGAACTGGACATTGAGGTCCATGTCGGTGGCTATGATTCCATCATTTATTGAATGCAGGATGGCGGAGAATAAGCGTTCCTGGCGGGTCAGCTTGCGTTCTATGTCGTGCTTGTACAGGGCTATATCGATGGTGGTATACAACTCGCGTTCTTTGAAGGGCTTGAGGATGTAGCCGTATGGCTCTACTTCCTTGGCTCTTTCGAGAGTTTTTTCATCGGTGTAAGCGGTCAGGAAGATGAAGGGTATGTCCTTGGCGGCCTTGATGGCCATGGCGGCCTCTATGCCATCCATCTTGCCGGCCAGCATGATGTCCATGAGTATGATGTCAGGCTGAAGTTCAAGGGCCAGGGAGACAGCTGCCTCGCCTTCGCCTGCCATGCCGACCACGGAATAACCGAAACGCTCCAGACGTCGTTGCAGATCTATGGCAATAATCTTTTCGTCTTCTACGATCAGTATCCGTTCATTGTTCATCCCTTGACTCCCCGACAAGTTAAATCACAAAGCTGCAACGTTAACCAAGTATACATGTTTTTATTAAACATACGAGACTAGTTCAGCAGAAAAAAAACCAGGTGCATCAGGATGCAGCCTCTTGGTATCAAGAGCGGATGCATCTGGAACCAGGTTGATTTCCCGTTCCTCGCCGCTGCGCAGGTAATACAGTATGGCTTTTACCGGGACGCCAAAGATGGACTGGGCTGATTCCCGGTAGACGCCCAGCTGAAAGGCATGACGCTCTGGCCGGATGACACGGTCTGTCTTGAAATCTACCACGCAAACGGCATGGACGTCACCATAGACGAGGTCCATGCTGCCGCTGAGGAAGACCGGCCGGCCACTGGACTGGCCCTGCCAGGTAAAGCCGTATTCCATCTTGAATACGGCATCGGCCTGGCCGGCCGTGAGGGCGTCCCTGGCGGCGGCGGCGGCCAGGCCTCTGGGTGAGCAGGTGAAGGCCCGCGCCAGGCTGAGGGCTTCTGCCAGGATGGCCGCACGGGTACCGGCGGACAGGCGGCTGAGTTTGCGCATCGACCCGGAGGAAGGTTCAGGATCCAGCCCGGGATACAGGAGCAAGCGTTCGGTGATTTCGTGGCAGAGGGTGCCGAAGCTGTCTTCTCCGAAGCCTTCATCGGAGGCCTGGTCCATTGCCGCATCCCGATGGTCAATTGCCGGCTCCATGGAACCCGGGTTGAGGATAGGGCCAGTCTCCGCCATGGCATCCAAGAGTGCCTCAGCTGCTGCGGTCACCGCCCATCTGGCACGTCTGGTGGGCAAGGCAGGCGCTGCCGCCTTGGACAGGAAGGAAGCTGCGGCCACGGCTCCATCGGGCTTGATCGACCCGGAGCCTATCAGCCTGGCATAGTCGGCCACTGTCCTGCCGGGAACTGGCTCTATGGACAGCCAGTCCGGCAGTCTGTCCCCCGGCCCGGCCCCCGGCTCAGCTCCTGGCCCAGCCCCCGGCCCGGCCGACGATGTAGCTGCGACTGCTGCCTCCACTTCGGGCCAGGCACGCAGGAAGAGGCCCCGGAAGCTTTTGCCTTTTTTGTCTTCGTAGTACGGTGCCTTGGCACAAAGGTAGAGGCGGGAAACCGTGCGCGTGCAGGCTACATAGAACAGCCTTGCCGTCTCGGCGAGATCCTCGTCCATCACCGTGTCGCCCACCGTCCGCTCCATGGCGTCCATGGTTTTTTCCATCTGGTACACTGGATCCACGTTCTGGCCCTGTTCATCCATGAGGCGGATGGAAGGACCCAGGCGTTCGTTCATGGCTATGGCTTCCTGCCTGTCGCCCCTGCCGGCATTCTCGGCTCCCGGCAGTATGACCACCGGGAATTCCAGGCCCTTGCTGGCGTGTACGGTCATGATCGAAACGCCACGGGCGCTTTCACGCACCACCGAAACGTCTTCTACCTTCTTTACCTCACCCATCAAAGGTTCGAGGGTGGCTATGAAATCACATAACCTGAGCCCCCGGGCATCTGCATCGGCTGCCAGGGACCAGACAAAGTCGAAATGCTCCAGGTAGGCTGTATTGTCTGGATTGCGCAGCACATTCCAGCGCAGGCCGCATTCGTACCATAGGGTAGTTACCAGTTCGGCAAGGCTCAGGCGGTCGGCCATGTGCCGTAGCCAGGCCCAGGTCTTCAGCAGCATTGTAGCCCTTGTAGTGTCGGCTTCCTGCAATCCTGCCAGGAGCCCTGGGGCTTCAAGACTGCAGCCCTGGTCTCTGGATCGTTCAAGGATGACAAAGCAGGCATCGTCTGAAAGCCGGGCAAAGGGTCCACGAAGTACCGACGCCAGAGCCAGCCTGTCGTCCGGGAAGGCGGCCAGGCGCAGGATGGCATACAGGTCTCCCAGAATTGATTCCACGTATAGGCCGGCGGTGGCCGTGGCAGTGTAGGGTATGCCGAAGATGCGCAGGTAACGTTCATAGGTATTCTGGGCTGCCGAAGCCCTGAACAGGATGGCAATGTCTTCGAACCGGCAGGACCGGGCTTCCTTGCCGGAGGCTCCCTTGGCCGTGACGGGAACCTTGCCGTCCACCAGTTCGCGGATAAGCTCTGCCACCCGCCAGGCCTGTGCCTCCAGGGCTCCCAGACTGGCTTCGTCCCCTGTGCCTGATTCTTCCTGCACTCCCGGGGCTTCCATCCAGGTGACGCAGGCCTGTACCCCCGGCGTGGCAGGGCCGGCAAGAAGCCCGGCGAAGCGTGCCTCATAGTCCCTGGCTCCCTGGTCATCCGGAGCCGGCATGATGCGGGAGAAGGTCTGGTTGAAGAACTCTATCAGATCCGGCTCCGAGCGCCAGTTGGTGGACAGATTGAGGCAGGCCGGTTTGTCCGTACCCGTTGGTCCGGCAGTAGCTGCAGAGAGTTCGTCTGCAAGGCCTCTGAACACCTTCACATCGGCATTGCGGAAAAGATAGATGCTTTGCTTTTCGTCGCCCACGAAGAACAGGACCCCGGACTCAAGGTCTTCCGGGCCTGGTACAGAGCCATCGCCGGCAGGAATCCGGCTGCGCTTCTCTGCCAGCAGGTAGAGTATGTCCTTCTGCAGTTCGTTGTCGTCCTGGAACTCGTCAACCATCACAGCATCGAAGCGCGCCTTGTACCAGGTCCGCAAGGATCCGTCGCGCAGGAGGGCCTCCCTGGCCATGGCCGCCACATCCTGGAACTGCAGTATGCCCGATGCGGCCCGCTTCTCCCTGGCAGCCAGTATGAAGTCCCTGGCAAAGGCCAAAGCAGCCCCACGGTCGGGATCGGCCAGGGCCTGGCAGGCATGGAGCACGGCGGTGGCCTGCTGCTTCATTCCGTCGCAGGCTGGGTTGAAGTAGTCTGCCGCCGGGGTGGTGCCCCGGGGTTTCTGCATGGCCGCGAGGCCTCTGTACCGAAAGGCGGCAGTGCTCAGGGCAGCTGGATCGTCGAGATCAGGTATTTCATCCGGCCAGGCTTCGGCCGCATCGACCCA
>MIBM01000310.1:5214-5925 GCA_001830645.1 Spirochaetes bacterium RIFOXYC1_FULL_54_7 | reverse complement strand
TCTTAAAGACATCATCGATGCCTCGGGAGAAGGAGTAAGCATCGCACCCTGTGTCTGCGGCAAGTCTCCCATCTGTACCAAGAAAGAAGACTGCGAGGCCGGCAGAATCTGGGATGACATGAGTGACCATATCAATTCCTATCTGACATCACTCTCTCTGGCCGACATGATCAATAGAAACCCCAGATAAGATACATAGACTCTGCGGGCCGATGCCTACTCGGCTTCGACCCAAGCCTCCATTGCTGCCTTTTCAGCGGAATTTATGGCACCTAGTTCAGCACACAGGGCAAACATTTCTTTTACCTGGAAGAAAGCAAGCAGGCTCACATTCTGCGCCTCCATATCCACCCTACCCTGCTTTCCCCTCTCTATGAGCACTGCCAGATCCTCTACGACCAGACCCTCCGACCTCAGTATCTCAAGCGCCTCCACCTTTGAAGTACCGGTTGTAATGAGATCGTCAAGGAGCAGGACCCGATCTCCGGCCTTGAAGGCACCCTCCACACGTACGCCGGTTCCGTGGTCCTTTACAGGCATCCGAGGCCAGATCATGGGTTTGCAAGTCTTTATAGCAACTGCGGTGGCCAAGGGCAGGGCCGCCGCCGGAATTCCTGCTATCCTGTCAAAAGCGAGGCCAGAAATCAGGCTGGCATACGCTTCGGCAACTGCATCCAGCAGGGAAGGCTCCGAAATGACCCGTCTCAGATC
>MIBM01000310.1:3995-5129 GCA_001830645.1 Spirochaetes bacterium RIFOXYC1_FULL_54_7 | reverse complement strand
CTATGTTTCAACAGCCCAAGCTTATCAAACCCTTTTCCTGTTGTCCGGGTGCTGGCTTGCACTGCCTTTTTCATCTCATCCACCAGGGACTTGGCGGCGCTTCCGGGATCGGTGGCTCCGGCAACCGATCTGGCAGCTACCGGCAGGATGCCAAGACCATCCGCCCTTGCACCGGCCTGCCAGGCCTCCGCAATGGTCCCACCCTGGGCACCTATCCCTGGGGCCAGGAGCCAGGTGCCGGGCGCAGCTGCCCTTACCGCAGCCAGACCGATCACATCATTGCCAGCCGCAACAAGGCCAACCCTGTCAGACCAGGATGAGCATTCCCTGGCAACCATTTCATAGAGGGAAGAGTCGCCAAAACGTAGATCCTGGAAGACTCCAGCCCTGGGGTTGCTGGTCCGCGCAAGCAGGAAGACCGCTTTGTCAGGATAGGCCAGGAAGGGATCCACTGCATCACGACCCATATAGGGGCTCAGGGTAACTGCATCGGCTCCAAGAATCTCGAAACAGGCCTTGGCATAAGCCTCCGCAGTCGGACCTATGTCTCCCCGCTTGGCATCAAGGATCACCGGAATGCCATCTGGAATCTTTTCGATAAGACCTGCCAGCAGTTCCAGGCCTCCAGGCCCCAGGGCTTCGTAAAAGGCGATATTGGGCTTGAAACAGGCGGCATAGGGGGCAGTTGCGTCAACCAAGGCCTTCATACGCCTGTAAACAGCCTCTGGTCCTTCGCCTTTTTCGATTCTGGGATCCAGGCCCACGCACAAGAGGGTTCCTCGTTGTCGCCATGTTTCTTCAATGGTTCCGAAAAAATCCATACCATTCCTCCCAGTTCTGCTGCAGGCACCGGTGCCTGCTGTGTGCTTGACTCACAGGAATCAAGGCATCAGCATGGCAATTTTCGGGTCTCTGAACCCTAGCATGCAGGTGTTTTTTCTGTCAAACAGGAGTATACTAACTTAGTATCCTGAAGGAGGTTATCTTAGATGAAGAAAACAATAGCGTTTATAGCGATTCTCTGTGTAGGAGCCATTGCTTTCGCACAGGACGATCCAGCTACAGGTGACACGGGCTTTGGTTTCCAGGCAGGCATCTCCCTGGGAACTGACATCATTACAGATCCAGATTCAG
>MIBM01000310.1:0-3983 GCA_001830645.1 Spirochaetes bacterium RIFOXYC1_FULL_54_7 | reverse complement strand
CCTGGAACAGCTTGGGATTCAAACCGGACCTGTCCATAGGTCCTTTCGGTGTCGGCTTCGACTTCACCCTCCGCTTCAAGCTGATGCCCGATGAGGATACGGCTTTCAAAGCCTACCCCGGAGACTGGGTACCGGATAACGGCAAGACCATCTTGGACCTGTATCTGCCCAAGATCATGTACGTGCGCTACGGCCAACGTGGCGATCCGCTCTTTGTCAAGCTTGGTTCCATCGACGATCTGACCCTTGGCAACGGCTTCCTGGTAGGCAACTACTCCAACACCCGTTTCCTGCCGGAACTGCGCATCTTCGGCCTGAATGTGGGTGTGGACGGCCAGTTGTTCAACTTCCCCTTCGTAGGCATAGAGGCTCTTACAGGCAACCTGGCACGCTTTGATGTCTTTGGCACCAGGCTATTTGTAAGGCCCCTCATAACAACCAGTTTACCCATCCTAAAGGACATGCAAGTAGGCGTTACCATAGCCATTGACACAGACCCCGAGACCTTCGTTCCCGATGATCTCCAGGTTGGCTACGATTCAGTAGCAATAGGCGGGGCCGACATCTTCGTGCCCCTCATCAAGAGTCAGCTCTTCCCCCTGGCAGCCTTCATGGAACTTGGCATCCAGCCCCAGGGCCGCACTGGCTTCATGCTCGGCGCCGGCGGGCGCGCCCTTGGCTTCATAACCTACGGTGCCCAGTTGCGTCTCCTCGGGGCCGGGTTTATTCCAGTGTACTTCGACGCCAACTACGATCTGTACCGGGCTGCCAAAGCACAATTCATAGAGCAGGATCCCGCAGACCTAGGCCTCGAAAATTTTGCCGGTTGGCTTGCAAAGGCTGGTACCAGCCTCTTTGAAGACAAGATCTACTTCGAGATCTCCGTTGACGGCCCCTTCGGTGCCGCGGAAGAAGGTTCGACCTTCCAGGGAGACTATCCCCACCTCAGGGGTGTCGCAGGAGTCCGGGAAGGAGTCCTGGGCGGTTTCTTCTTTGATTTCGTGTACGAAAAATACATGCTAGGTAGTGGAGACAAGCCTTTCTTTGAAGATCTGGTAGACCCGGACAATGCGGTCATAACCGCTGCGGTAAACTATCAGTCCGGAGCCGCAATCTTCACCTTGCTGTACAACCTGCGCTACGACCCGGCCAAAAACGACTTCGACGTCACTTCCAGTCTGGTTACGACTATACAATTCTGACGGATACCAAGGAGGTTGGATAATGAGATTTCATAGATCTATCATACTTGCTGCCCTGTTCGCGTTGCTCGCGACGGCAGCCTTCGGTCAGGCCGCACAATCCATGATACTGGAGTTCATCGACGGCATGGATCTGACAGTGGTTTACCCTGATTCCACGGCCTACACCCTCCGTAGTGGAGCGGTACAGGAAGGGGATTCAATTCCGGTAGGGTCAAGTGTCAGAACCGGCCCGACCACAAGCGCCGAGATGCGACTCAATCCAAACGGAACCATCATCAAGTTGGCCAGATCCACCAATTTCCGCATAGACGGATTGGCTACAGCCCAGACCACCCAGAATGGTTTCACCTTGGTAGCCGGCAAAATCCGCTCGGTTGCCACAAAGGGTTCCAACCTGAGCGTGCATACCTCCAGCACCGTCGCCGGTGTTCGTGGCACTGACTTCACCATGTCCTTCGAGGAAGGTTCCAAAGCCCTTCTGATGGTAGCCAAAGGCGCCGTAGAATTTGGCAAACTTGGTGCGGGGGGGGAGATAGCAGAGCGGATCATGGTAGGTGCCGGCCAGTTTGCTGACCTCTTTGCCGGCTTTGTTCCGACAGCCTTCACGCCGGAGCAGTTTGCCACGGAATACAACGATGTTGATATAGCTCCCGAGAAACTACCTCCCGAAGCCGAGGATGCCATCACCGAAGAGCCCGCCGATGAAACCGAGGGCGAGGGAGAGGCCGAAGGCGACGAGACTGCCGAAGGTGACGAGGGATCCGACAGCACCGGTGACGCTGCCATACTCGACGAGACCGAGGAAGAAACCATCGCGGAAGAAGAGGCAGAAGTACCAGAGGAAGAAAACCCCATCGTCACCTGGCTACGTGAGATCCTGGGCATGGAGCTTGGTTCAATCACCATAGGTGAGCAAACCTATGCAAAAGCCGTAATCCAGCCAACCTTTACCCTAGGCAAACTCAAGATGGGCTTGTACCTGCCCATAATCTACCAGAGCAACCTCTTTGACCCATCCGACTGGTACAAGCCCATGGGCAACGATGAGTGGTCCTTTGGTACCGATATCGGCTGGTCAGACAATACCGTGGATGCCGCAGTGGATGCAGCAAGCGACCTGGCCCTCAAGATCCGCTTCCTGGAGTACGGCAGGCCCCTGTACGACCCCTTCTTCATCAAGATAGGCAACCTGGACAGCTTCACCGTTGGCCATGGCCTCCTGATGCGCAACTATGCCAATGACTCTGACTTCCCCGCTGTCCGCCACCTTGGCTTGAATATTGGTCTTGATCTGGACAAATGGGGTTTTGAAGCCCTTACCAACGACCTTCTGGATAACCAGATAGTAGGCGGCCGCCTCTTTGTACGCCCCGTCGGCAAACTGGCTTTTGGTTTCTCCGCAGTGGCTGATATCAGTCCGGCCAAACTGTTGAATAAGAGCGTTGATGACGAAGGTCTTGTTACATCCTATGATGATACGGATACTGCAGCGCTCGTCTATGGTGATCCGATGTTCATCGGAACTGCAGTTGACCTTGACCTGCCCATAGTCACCAGCGGCATCTTGAGCATACGGATGTTCGCCGATGGTGCCGCCATGCTGCCATATGTACGCAATAAACCCACCGAAGGACCCTATGTCAACATCGAAAGCGGTCTTCAGTACGACCTGCTTGTGGGCGAAGATGGTCAACTTCGAAACTGGGGCGCTGCCGCGGGTTTTATGGGTAATGTACTCTTCATAGACTGGCGCCTTGAATACCGCTATTTTACCGGAGCCTTCAAACCAGCCTTCTTCGATGCGGGCTACGAGCGCAAACGTCCGGAGCTTCTGGAAGAATACGCCGGATACCTAAGTGGTCTTACCGCAATAGAGGAATCCCCTACTGTTATGGGAGTCTACGGTGAAGGTGGGGCCTCGATTGTCAAGGACAAGTTATCCTTCAGCTTTGGTTACTTCTGGCCCTGGATCGCAGGGTTGACTGTGGAAGAAAACCTGGAACAAGCTGATGACTACTTCAAGGCCGTACTGGAAATCAAGCAAGGCCTGATTCCTGTCGTGGATATAGCCGGTGCCATTACCTATGAGCGCAAGGGCTTTGTCCGCACCCTCACCGGCACCGGCGACGGCTCGGCTACCCTATTTGACGAGAACACCGTGTTCTCCGGCGAGCTTATAGTGCCGGTGCCCGGTGCTCCCAATCTGAATATGGCCTTGGTAGTGTCCACTGCCATGGAGCGGAACAGAGCGGGAGACATCGTCATTGTAGACGGCAAGCCAAAAATCATCCCGGTAGTTACCCTTGAGACCCGCTTGCGCTTCTGATCTTTCAAGGCTTCTGGGGTTTCGGGCTCCAGAAGCTTGTCAGGAATCCTTAAGGCTTCCAGACCCTATGAGATTTACAATCTGATTACCAAGGGCTTCTCCTCCGGGGGAGGCCCTTTTCATGTCCCTGGCCAAGCCGGAAAGGTGACATGACAAGCGTCGCTGTTGTATCATTGTGCCATGAACCAGCCAGGAATCAGGATACTGCCGCCAGAAACGGCAAAGCGCATAGCCGCAGGAGAGGTCATAGAACGGCCGGCTTCGGCCTTACGGGAACTTCTTGACAACGCCATCGATGCGGGTGCAACCAGCGCCTCGGTTGAACTGGAAGGCGGAGGCATAGAGTACTTGCGTGTAGCGGACAATGGTTCAGGAATGGTCCAGGAAGACCTGCAGCTGTCCATCGCGGCCCATGCCACCTCCAAGATCCGCGAACTGGACGACCTGCTCAG